>DTXE01000324.1 GCA_012962595.1 Syntrophaceae bacterium
AGGCCCATTTTTGGCATTTGCTTAGGACATCAAATCCTGGGTTTGGCCTTTGGAGGTAAGACCTTCAAGCTCAAATTTGGGCATCGTGGGGCCAATCATCCTGTCAAAAACCTGGCCACGGGCAGGGTAGAAATAACATGTCAAAACCATGGCTTTTGTGTAGATATAGATTCCCTTACTTCTCAGGATATAGAGATTACCCACATAAACCTGAACGATAATACATTAGAAGGTATGCGTCATCAAAAATGGCCCATCTTCTCGGTTCAATACCATCCCGAAGCCAGTCCGGGCCCCCATGATTCTAAATATCTGTTCGAGCAATTTATACATTTAATGGAGCTGTATGCCTAAGCGCCAAGATATCAAGAAAGTCCTAATCATTGGTTCTGGGCCTATTGTCATAAGCCAGGCATGTGAATTTGACTACTCTGGAACGCAGGCTTGCAAGGCATTAAAGAGTGAAGGATATAAGGTGGTACTTATTAATAGTAATCCCGCTACCATTATGACTGACCCTGAGATGACTGACCGGACCTACATTGAGCCCATAATTCCTGAAGTGGTGGCCAAAGTTATTGAAAAAGAAAGACCAGATGCCCTTTTACCCACACTAGGCGGACAGACAGGGCTCAACGTGGCAGTCACTGTGGCGGAGATGGGAATTTTAGACCGTTATCATGTAGAGATGATAGGGGCCTCACTTGAGGTTATCAAAAAGGCAGAGGATAGAGAATTATTTAGAGAGTCCATGGAGGGCATAGGACTCCGTGTACCTAAAAGTGGCATAGCGCGAAATCTGGATGAGGCCCGAAAGATTGCCCAAGAAATAGGTTTTCCACTTATAATCCGCCCTAGCTTTACCTTAGGTGGAACAGGAGGTGGCGTGGCCTATAATCGAGAGGATTTGGAATCCTTGGCGGAGGCAGGCCTTGAGGCCAGCCTCATCCACCAGATTATGATGGAAGAGTCAGTCATAGGCTGGAAGGAATATGAACTGGAAGTAATGCGGGATAAAATGGATAATGTGGTGATCATATGCAGCATTGAGAACTTTGATCCCATGGGCATTCATACCGGAGATAGTATTACCGTTGCGCCTGCTCAAACCCTCTCTGATAAAGAATATCAAAGTATGAGAAATGCAGCCATTGCTATCATCCGTGAAATTGGGGTAGAAACGGGAGGTTCCAATATACAATTTGCAGTAAATCCCGATAATGGAGAGATGGTGGTTATTGAGATGAATCCCAGAGTATCTAGGAGTTCAGCCTTAGCCTCAAAAGCCACTGGTTTTCCTATTGCCAAGATTGCAGCTAAACTGGCAGTGGGTTATACCTTGGATGAAATTCCCAATGATATCACTAAAGAAACTCTTGCTTCCTTTGAACCAACCATTGACTACTGTGTGGTCAAGATTCCTCGATGGACCTTTGAGAAGTTCATAGGGTCAGAAGATATACTCACTACCTCCATGAAATCAGTTGGAGAAACCATGGCCATTGGCCGGACTTTTAAAGAGGCATTGCAAAAAGGTCTTCGTTCCTTAGAGATAGGGTGCTATGGACTGGGAGGAGATGATAAAGATGCCTGGGAGAAGGGGGATAGGCCTACAGAGGAAGAGATTCGGCAAAAACTACTTTTTCCTAATTCTCAGCGTATATTTTACATCCGCTTGGCATTCAAATATGGTTTTACGGTAGATGAGATCTATAAAATGACTTATATAGATCGTTGGTTTTTAGAAAATATCCGTCAGATGGTAGTCCTTGAAGATGAGCTCACTTCATATAAGGCCAAGCCACTTACCTCTATCCCTCAGGCACTCTTTAAGAGGGCCAAAAAATACGGATTTTCAGACCGACAATTGGCCTTCTTCTGGAATTCCCATGAGGATATGGTTCGTCAAGAGAGAGAGAAGAGATCCATTATTCCGGTATACAAATTGGTTGATACCTGTGCTGCTGAATTTGAAGCCTATACGCCCTATTATTATTCTACCTATGAAGTAGAAGATGAGATTAGAATTTCTAACAAACCCAAGATAATGATTTTAGGGGGAGGACCCAATCGTATTGGACAGGGTATAGAGTTTGATTACTGTTGTGTCCACGCCTCCTTTGCTCTCAAAGAGGAAGGGTATGAAAGCATTATGGTCAATAGTAACCCCGAGACGGTAAGCACCGATTATGATACATCTGACAAACTCTATTTTGAACCTCTGACAAAGGAGGATGTTCTAAATATAGTAGCCAAAGAAAGGCCGGATGGCATCATAGTCCAGTTTGGAGGTCAGACTCCTCTGGATCTAGCTATACCTCTGGCAAAAGCAGGAGTACCTATCATTGGTACTTCTCCTGATAGCATTGATCGATCTGAAGACAGGGAGAGATTTAAAGAATTGCTAAGAAAACTAGGACTGGTTCAACCAGCTAATGGCACAGCCACCACTATAGATGAGGCTCTTAGGATAGCTAACCAGGTAGGCTTTCCAGTAGTGGTTCGTCCCTCTTATGTTCTTGGTGGGAGGGCCATGGAGATTGTTTATGATGAGGAAGATTTGAAATCCTTTGCCAAGGTGGCGGTCAGTGTCTCTCCTAGACATCCTATTTTGATTGATAAATTTCTAGAGGATGCCACAGAAGTTGATGTGGATGCAGTATCTGATGGTGAGATTACTATCGTAGCTGGGGTTATGGAACATATTGAAGAAGCTGGTGTCCATTCGGGGGATAGTGCATGTGTTCTTCCTCCCATTACTCTTAGTACCGAAGTGATTGAAGAGATAATGGCAGATACCAAGGCATTGGCCAAAGAACTCAGGGTTGTAGGATTGATGAATATCCAATACGCCATAAAGGATGGTGTAGTTTATGTCCTGGAGGTCAATCCTCGGGCATCTAGGACGGTGCCTTTTGTCAGCAAGGCCACAGGGATACCATGGGCTAAGGTTGCCACCAAACTTATGCTTGGTAGAACACTTCCAGATTTAGGGCTAACAGAGGAGATTGTTCCACATCACGTAGCAGTAAAGGAGTCTGTATTCCCATTTGTACGTTTTCCAGGTGTGGATACCTTACTGGGGCCTGAAATGAAGTCTACTGGTGAAGTTATGGGTATTGATTCCTCCTTTGGTATGGCCTTCACTAAATCCCAATTTGGTGCAGGGCAGATGCTTCCATTGAAGGGTAGAGTTTTTGTGAGTGTAAGGGATGATGACAAAAAGGCCATAGTTCCCATAACGGAATGCTTTCACAAGATGGGTTTTGAAATATTAGCTACTACAGGTACCTCAAGGGTACTTAGCGAAAATGGTATTCCTAATAAGCGAATTTTGAAGGTACGAGAAGGGCGGCCCCATATAGTGGATCACATCAAGAATGAGGAGATTGCCTTGGTCATTAATACTGCCGTGGGAAGGGAAACTACATATGATTCCTATATTATACGCCGATCTGCACTGGAACATAATATTCCCTATACTACAACTCTAGCGGGGGCCAAAGCTGTAGCTACCGGCATAGAGACACTGCTTAAAGGAGGTTTAGACGTGAGACCCCTCCAGGAATATCATAGAAAGGAAGTTGGTATCAAAAATTATGAGCTACACCCTACTACTAAATCCTAATCTCGTGGGAGAATGCGAAAAGGTGGACCTGGAGCGATTCGCGGACGCCTGGGGGCCGATGGAGCTGCAGGCCCAGTGG
>DTXE01000325.1 GCA_012962595.1 Syntrophaceae bacterium
GACCAATTCATAGAGAGAGTATCCATGACAAGTAAATAATAACTTTGCGTTATGCCTTAAAAAATCTCTAAATAAATTCTCCTTATCCCTTTCAAGGTTATTGTGAAGAAATTCCCAGGTCAATCCATTATTCATAAGTAGATGGGTAATTTTCATCTCTTTTAAGGCCTGTTTAATCTGGTGGATACCTTTTGATCCTTGTATAATATCTTTGAGTGTCATTCCACTATAATAGGTATCGTAAACATACTCCCGGTCGCAATAATAGCCCCGATTCCCCATAAAAAGGAACATGATTTTTGCATCTTTAGGTAGGTTTTTATTAATGAATTTAAAAACTTCATAATTTCCTAATCTCTTGGTAAGATACTGATCTCTTGATACCCTTCCCAGAATATATGATAAGGGTTGGTTAATTTTGAACTGCTGATAGAGATAGCTAATATTCAATGCCAATAAGAAGCCACATACAGATACACACCATATTTTGCTAATCCTGCCATATAAATGATAAGCATTTTTTATGCCATAGACTGCCAAAATAACCAGAGGAGTTACCATGGGAAGGATGTATCGAATGCGCATATCGGTTTTAAAAAAGACCATGAGGAAGTATAGAAGGGCAAATAAGAGTAAATACCTTACATCCTCTCCCTTTCTACCTCCTTTATTCAAAAAGCTAAAAGGCAGAAAGATAAGGAGAATGGGATTTAAGACCCCATCAAACTGCTTAGGTGTTCCATCCTTTCCGGCAAAGAAGATCCGGAGAGGAATTAGTATAATTTCCCACCAGCTTTCACCGTAGAGAAATCTTCTGATCTGAAAAACGCTTAAGTTGCTTCCGGAATTTACAGTAGTTTTATTAAAGATGGAGTCATAGAAGGGATAGATGGGATTTCCTGTCAGGATGTAATTCTTAATGATCCAGGGGGAGAAGATCGCAAGGGAAATAACAAGAAAAAATAAGCCATACCTTATAGCCTTGAGTGAATCCCCAGTCCTCCGAACATAAAAATAGGGTACAGCCAGTGTTAGCAAAAGGAAGGCAATTAGTCCATTATATTTAGTACCTAGTGCCAAGCCACATGAAATGGCCGAAATGATAAACCACTTTATTTTGAAGTTCTCTTCTTGCCACCGAAATAAGGTAAGTAAAGAAAGGCCTGAGAAAAACAAAAGGCCCAGGTCTACATAGACCGTAGTGGAAAGCTTGATAATAATGGGGGTAGAAAGAAAGATTAAAATACCCAAGAGAGCATAAGTTTTGCTGACTCTCTTTTTTAAGTACCAGTAAATAATATAAGCCGTGAGCAGGGCAAAAGAAAGATGGATATATTTGGGAATGATATCATTTTTGAACATAAGTGGAATGATATATAGAAGATCAATGTTCATAGGGTAATAGGAATGGGTCATAAAGGGAAGGTCATAAAATCCACCATGGTTAATCCAGAGCTTAGGAATAGCCAGGTGGTGAATAAGAGCGTCTCTTGAAGTGGGTGGGGTATAAGCCAGAATCATGATGGAGGAGGTAAATAGAAAGATAGAAACCACTATTATTATATGGATGTTCTTTTGGGACATTTTCTAATCCATGTGGTCTTTAAGCAATTCAGACATCTTGGTCTGAATCCCATAGCCTAAGGCCATCAATTTATTACAATGTTCTACAGCCAGTTTGTATTCTCCTTTAAGGCAATAAATCACCGCCAAATTGTTGTGAGCATCTTTGGAATAAGGATTTACCCTGAGTACCTCCTTAAATTCCACCAGGGCCTCATCTAACATCCCTCTCTTTGTGTAGGCAATCCCCAGATTATTATGTGCCACAACGCAGTCGGGATTTATGGCCAAGGCCTTCTTGCATTCCACAATGGCCTTATCAAATTCCCCTTTTTCTATATATGCCAATCCAAGATTAGCCAGTGTTTCTTTATCATGAGGATTTATACTCAGTGCCTTTCTGTACACAACTATGGCCTCATCCACCATTCCCTTTTTATCATAGGCAATCCCTAAAACATTCCGTGCCCTTACATAATGGGGATTTATGGCCAAGGCCTTCTTGCATTGATTAACGGCTTTATCTAAGCTCCCCTTCTCTATATAGGCAAGAGCAAGATTGGTATGGGCCTTTACACTCTGGGGATAATTTTTAAGTACATTCTGCCAGAGAGTTTCGCTATCTTGCCAAGTATTGCTCATTTTCCAGGTCATATTGGAGAAAACCATGTAGATAACTAACAGCATGATGACCAAACACCATTTCTTAACCCTGTCAAAATGGATTTTTGAAACATAGGCCCTCTGGAAGGCAAAACCTGCCATATAGGTCAACCCTATAGATGGAATATACATATATCTATCCGCTGCAACAGCGGAGCCAATAGGAAACAGTTTCAGGACTGGAAATATTGTGAGTAGGAAAAAGAGAAAGCCAAAAATGACCTTATTTGTATACCGTTTTGAGTGGTATAATACCAGGGTTATAACTAATAACAAAATAAGGGAGGTGTAAAAATCTGCTGAGAGTATACCGATTTTTTCAGGATAGGGATAAAATGCACATAATCTGTGGGGGATAAAAAATCTGGAAAGATAGAACACAATATTTCTAAGGGCAATAAGAAGGTTATCTAAGACAGTAAGGGATGAGATATAGGCCATGGCCTTTGCGGAATACTGAGAAAAGATGGTAATAACCCCAAAAATAATGCTCAACATGAAGAAAGGGATCTTATCTGATAAATTAAACTTGGTACCATGGTGATATTCCAGAAGGAGAATAACCAGAGGAAGGGTTATAACCATGGGCTTGGAAAGAAGTGCTAGCAAGAATAGTAAAATCGAAAGATGATAGAGGTATCTTTTGTTATTTATTTTGTAGTACCAATAGGAGATTAACGTGGCAAGGAAAAAAAGGGTAGAAAGTACATCCTTTCTTTCTGAAACCCATGCCACCGATTCTACATGGAGGGGATGAATGCCGAAAAATAGTGCGGTAAGAAAGGATATGGAAATACTGCTGCTTATTAGTAAAATTACCCAAAATACCAAAAGACAGTTGAGTATGTGGAGGGAAAGATTGGTAAGGTGGTAAATAAAAGGGTCCAGTTTAAAGAAAAAATATTCAATAGAATAAGAAATGAGAACCAGAGGATGGTAGTTTCCAGCGAGACAAGAACAAAAAATTTTCTTTATATTCTGCCAGGATAATTCCTTTATCAGAGGATTGTCAATCACATATGCGCTATCATCCCAGTTCACAAAATTATTATCTAAGGAACTTGAGTAAGGGATGGCGACCAGGATGGCTAGAAGACATACCATGGCCTTTATGCCACCAAATTTTTTAGATATATGTTTA
>DTXE01000326.1 GCA_012962595.1 Syntrophaceae bacterium
AGCTAGTAGAGGTGGATTTTAAGAAGGTGGCAGCATGTCCGGAGGAGATGGTTCCAGTGACGAGTCCTGGAATTCTGGGGAGCTTGAGCAATTTATTACTCAGAAATTGGAACATCAAGTTGGTACCACCGAGAAACTCTATTTCACATTGATGTCGGATGTTTTCGAGAAGCTGCATGAAACCAATCTCCCTATTAAAAATGTTGGAACAAAAGATGATTTTTTAAAAGCGATCTATAGACAATCCAGGGCGATCTGGAAACTATTTCCGCCTTACAAGACAGGGCATAAAAAAATTATAATCTGGAGGCAATGGCAGAGAAACCTTGAGCATCTTGCCGCTATTTTTGAAACTGCGATTTCCTCACCATGGAGAGACGCAAAAAGCAAACAAAGGATAGACGAGGCGTGGGTCGAAAGACAATATGCCGACCATACCACATGGGTAAAAGAAAACACGAAACAGTGTGGTATCAGGTTGGGGTTTCCTGCAGCACTGGGCTTGATCGGCATCCTCTATGCCTATATCACCAGCCTCATGGCGCGAACCCTGATGGGTGCCTTGTCCAGCGCGATCATCGATATCTATGAAGAGATCAACGGGTACACAGCGGTATTGTTGTATCGGGAATTGACCCAAGGCAAACTCAAGGCATGGCGGAATTTTAAACATGAAAGAGTGGCTTGGGCAGACTCAAAGATAGAGCAAGACGCCAGTAAGATACTTAAAGGTCTTCTCAACAAACCGCTAATCTCCGAGGAGAGATGGAGAAAAACCCCATCCTATAAAAAGCAAACAAAAAATGTTGGGGAAGAGGGGCTGAGTTTCGAAGCTTTTTATGAAACGTATATTCCGCGATTTCCGGTCATCACAAAACAGTTCTACGAGAATCTTCACGGGGTGGCAAAGCAGGGGTTATTGGAGCAAAAAAAAGCAAAATTCAAAAAATTCATTAAAGCATGGTATGCGGATGAGAAATTGTATGGAGCGACATTTGAATCCCAGGTGCATATATTCGTTGCATTTCAATTGCTGGAGAAATCGAAGGAAATCTTGGAATGGGATTGGAAAAGCGGTAAGGAAAACGAGGATTGGAAAAACAGTTGGGAAAACAAAGAGTACTTTTTTCCTGAAAATAGAAAAATACTAAAGAAAAAAAGGCACCCTTCTTTCTTTATTGCGGCAGGGTCTTTTGTCTTCGGGGGAAGAAAGCCGCCGCACATGACGCATCGTCATGGTGGTAATTTCGATTTCATATTCGGACCCGACCTGGTCTCATGGCCTGTATCCAGTATTTCAGACTACATTGTTGACTGTAAAAGAGATCAGGCATGCAAACAAGCGTTAGAAAGCTTCAGCACCGATAGCACCGAGAGTGCCGCAAGTAAAAAGTTTTTAACCAAGATGTGGAGGCCGAGGGCTCATGTTATCTGCTATACCAAAAAACAGGAGGGTAAAAAATCGGCCTCCCGCGTTAACAGGCCGCCCATGGTTTTCAGGCCTCTTGTTCGAGACAGATTGGTGAATGTATGCTTGAGTGATGTTGGGCGCTATTGTGGTGCAGAAAAAACAAAGAGCGTTCCTTACTATTCTGAAAAGAAAAAGGAGGCATACACCCATGTGGAATCCAAGCTTTTAGGAACACCTCATTTCATGAGCCCTGAAGATGCCCTATCCGTGGGAATAAGACCCGAGGAGTGTACAGAGCTTGCTGACTAGCAAAGAACGCACGCCGGGCATCTGTCAATATTGCTCTCTGCCCCGTCTCAGGTAATTTATGCATCGCCAATCGTCCATTTTCGGGCGCTGCATGCAATCCGTCAGGCGCTTAAAGAGGAAGGGCTGTTTGTCTTCAGGATCGAGTGCTCGGACAGAGACAAATATGGTGAGTATGTGGGTTATCCAAATAATCCTTTAGAATATTATTTTGAGCATAACCGTTCGATACCAGAGAAATTACTTGAGACTTTTGATTCGAATGGGATTCCCTTGGAGTTACCGCCTAATATTGAGAAAAAAGACAGTGACTGGATACTCGAAAACTACGGAAGCAGATTTAGATTGCGCACACAGGATAATTATATAAATGTGTATTACTTGAGTAATGACGATTTGGTTGCCGATTTCTCGAGACTCATCGTTTCCACACGTTTCACCTTCATGCCAGATAACCATCATCATTGGCATGTAGATTACGCTTCGGACAAATTAGAGACATATAAGGAGCTATGGCTTGCCCTGGGCGTGGATCTTGAAGGCTTCAATAACTACCTTGGCAGCTACCAGATTGACAACGAAGATCCATTATTGAAGATGGC
>DTXE01000327.1 GCA_012962595.1 Syntrophaceae bacterium
GAAGCAGGAATTTCTCGTTCGACTTGCATGTGTTAGGCACGCCGCCAGCGTCCGTTCTGAGCCAGGATCAAACTCTCCGGTTTAAAAAAATTGGCCCAAAGAATGCCTGCTACCTAGTTTTCAAAGATCACTTAAGCTTGTAAAATAAAGTATACACATCAAGGCATTATTTGTCAAGATTTTTTTAGTAAATGTATCTTCTTAAACCTTCGCTTACCCACCTTTATGAGGTAAGTAAAACCTGTAGCAAGCTCTAAATCCACCCCGGTAACTCTATTGCCATTCACCTCAACCCCACCCTGTTCAATCATGCGCCTTGCTCCCGATGTACTAGTACATAATTCAGCTTGAGTTAAAAGTTTGGGCAACCAAGCAGCCTCTTTATCCCAACATAATGTCACTTCTTCAATTTTCTTTGGAAATTTCTTATCCCGGAAAACGGCATCGAATTCATTTGCAGCCCTTTCTGCTTCCTTATGGCCATGGAACCTTGATACCAGTTCCATGGCTAGCCGCCTCTTTGCTTCCCTAGGATGTTCTTTGCCCTGTACTAATCTCCTTCGCAAAGATTCTACCTCCCGTATGGAAAGCTCACTTAACAATTCATAATATCTCATCATCAGATCATCCGAAATGGACATAATCTTGCCAAACATCTCCTGAGGTGCCTCATCTATTCCAATATAATTGTTGAGGCTCTTACTCATTTTAGTCTTTCCATTAAGCCCTTCTAAAAGAGGGGTAGTTATGACTATCTGGGGCTCTAGTCCGTATTCCCTTTGTAAATCCCTTCCTAGCAACAGGTTAAATTTTTGATCCGTTCCTCCTATCTCCACATCGGCCTTAAGCTCAACCGAATCGTAGCCCTGAATCAGGGGATACAAAAATTCATGGATACTAATGGCTCTTCTTTCTATAAATCTCTTGTGAAAATCATCCCTCTCTAGCATCCTTGCCACGGTGTATTTGCTACTTAGCTCGATTAGATTAGCAGCAGACATTTTTCTCATCCATTGGCTATTAAAAACGATGGTGGTTTTTTTAGGGTCTAAAATCTTGAATATCTGTTGCCTATAAGTTTCTGCATTAGCCTCTACTTCCTCTTGAGATAAAGGCTTCCTGGTCTCGGATCTCCCTGATGGATCTCCAATCATCCCCGTGAAATCACCTATCAGAAAAACAACTTGGTGTCCTAACTCCTGGAAGTCCTTTAATTTCTTTATCAAAACTATATGTCCCATATGGAGATCTGGTGCAGTAGGGTCAAAACCCGCCTTTATGGTAAGAGGCCGCTCCGTCTGTTCAGATTTTTTTAATTTCTTTCTCAGTTCTTGTTCAGTAATAATCTCCACCACACCCCGTCTTATAATCCTAAGTACACCTTCAATATCCATAGAAACCCCTTACCTTAAATCCCATTTATTGAAGTTATATTTATCCTCTCGATGCTTGTACTTTTTCCTGTTTTAGTATCTATACCAATAATAACCCCCTGCAATTGAATGTCTCCTTTAGCCACTTCAAATTTCTGGGGTATTTGCGTGAGGAACCGCTTCACCACAATCTCCTTTTTCATACCTATAACAGAGTATATAGGTCCCGTCATGCCCACATCAGTGATATAAGCTGTCCCTTTGGGCAGGATCTTTTCGTCGGCTGTTTGAACATGAGTATGAGTACCAATAACGGCGCTAACCTCTCCATCTAAAAACCATCCCAAGGCTACCTTTTCCGACGTAGCCTCGGCGTGAAAGTCCACAATTATAATCTCAACCTCCTTCTTTAGCCTCTCTATCTCCCTTTTGGCTGCTACAAAAGGACAATCTAAATTTTTCATAAATACCCTACCTTCAAGATTGAGAATTCCGATTCTGGTATTCATAGGGGTAGCAATCAATGCAGTTCCATATCCAGGTGTTCCTTCCGGATAGTTGGCAGGGCGTATCAAACGCTTACCAGAGTCCATAAAAGTAAGGATTTCTCGCTTTTCCCAAACATGATTTCCAGATGTCAAAAGGTCTACCCCTCCACTTAAAAGCTCTTCCGCTACCTGAGGAGTTATACCCAGACCACCTGCGGCATTTTCACCATTTGCTAAAACGAAATCTATGGAATGCCGACTTAGTATCTTGGGTAGAAATTGAGAGACCGCACGTCTCCCAGCTCTTCCCACAATATCAGCAATGAAGAGAATTTTCAAAAGACACCTTATTTTTAAGGAATTAAACTATTTGGCATACTCTATAGCCCTGGTTTCCCTTATGACAGTAACCTTGACTTGACCTGGATAGACTAAATCCTTCTCTATCTTCCGCGCTATATCCCTACACAGTAGTACAGAATCGCTATCAGTAATCCTATTACTTTCAACAATTACTCTCAATTCCCGCCCAGCTTGAATGGCATAGGACTTATTCACACCGGGAAAGGAATTGGCTATCTTCTCCAGATCTTCGAGTCTTTTCACATATGCCTCAAACATCTCCCTACGGGCTCCAGGTCGGGCACCGGACAGAGTATCACCTGCTTGGAGCAAAACAGCCAGTATGCTTTCAGGGGCGATGTCCTCGTGATGTGCGGCAATGGCATGAACTACCTCATCCGATTCGCCATACTTCCTGGCCAAATCTGCACCTATAGATGCATGAGGACCTTCTATCTCATGGTCAACAGCCTTACCTATATCATGGAGCAATCCTGCCCTTTTGGCCTGTTTTACATTAATCCCAAGTTCTGCAGCCATTATCCCACATAAAAAGGCTACCTCAAGGGAATGTTGCAATACATTTTGTGCATAACTGGTTCTAAATTTGAGCTTGCCTATAAGTTTGATAAGTTCAGGATGAATTCCATGGATGCCTACATCAAAGGCAGCCTGCTCACCAGCTTCCTTGATCCAGGTTTCCATTTCCCGGCTGACCTTTTCTACGATCTCTTCGATTCGAGCGGGATGGATTCGTCCATCGGTTATCAATCTTTCCAGCGTTAACCTTGCCACTTCTCTCCGAATAGGGTTAAATCCAGATACGATAACGGCCTCCGGTGTATCATCTATAATTAAATCTACCCCAGTAGCTGCCTCTATGGCCCTTATATTTCTCCCTTCTCTACCGATGATCCTACCTTTCATCTCATCGTTGGGAAGTGTAACTACAGAAACTGTCTTTTCTGCCACATAATCTCCGGCATATCTATTTATGGCTAAGGCAATGATTTCCTTAGATTTTTTATCAGCCATTTCTCTAGCCCTGTTTTCTATGTTCTTTATTAACAGAGCTGCCTCAGTCTTCGCCTCTTCTTCCATAGAATTCATAAGGAGGGTCTTGGCTTCGGCAGAGGAGATACCAGAAATTCTTTCCAGTTGAGCTCGTTGTTCTTGAATCAACCGTAAGTAGGTAGATTCCTGCTCTTGAATAGCCTTCTCTTTTTGGTTTAGGATTTTCTCCCTCTTAACCGACTCTGCTTCACGCTGTTCTACTATGGAGGTCCTTTTTTCAATATTTTCTTCCTTTTGGATCAGCCGTCTCTCCAGAGTCTGTAGTTCGTATCTTCTATCTCTGACCTCCTTCTCGAATTCTGTCTTCATCTGATAAAGGCTGTCTTTTGCCTGGAGAGTAGCTTCCTTTTTTATGTTTTGGGCCTCTTTTCTGGCCTCCTCGATGATCTTATTAGCTAATCTTTCAATAGACTCAATCCTAGATTCCATTATCTTCTTCCGAGCGAAAAATCCTATCAAGATGCCCAGAATCACTGTGGGAATTAGGATTAAAATCATTATCTCAAATGATATAGTCATGATGATTTACTTCGCACCTCCTTTCAAAATTAGGCTTGGATTGAATTTGAAACATAAATCCATTTTAGCATGAAAATACCTGAGTTAAGCGGATTCTGTGGGGTTTGATAGGTGAGATAGAGTTTAAAGGAAGGGCAAAGGTATACTTTCTTTTGCCTGTATTAGGTATTA
>DTXE01000328.1 GCA_012962595.1 Syntrophaceae bacterium
CTTGGGATTTGGAATTTAAACTGGAGAAGCTATTTTCACATGAACCCTCATGGCCCTTCGGGCCACAAAGAAGATTGAAAATGCAATTGGAGGAGCTATTTTCAGGTGAAAGATTTACTCAAAGTAGGTAAAGGCTTGGCCTTAAAGCGGGGGTATAGATTTGGTCTAGGATAGTGTCTCAAGTTTTTCCAAAATCCTTTCCTTTTTAATGGATTTTGTAGACCTAATGAGATAGATAGGACAGCGAGTGCATGTTATCTTGTAATCCAACTTCGCTTTTCTTTTAACCTCCCAACAGTTTTCATGAGGGTTCCTATAGGCTGTACAACTTTCTTTGTTTCGACAATCAAAGATATTCCAACAGGAAGCTATAATTAAGAGTTCTTTCAGGCCCGCTAAAGTAAAGCCTCTTTCATGGATTAGATAATTAATCCTCTTAATCTGATTTATGTCATATTCAGAATAAATGCGATTATTGGTATTCCTTTGACGCTCTGGCTTAATAAATCCTTCTTTCTCATATTCTCTGATCCGTTTCTGAGAAAGATTAACCCGTCTCGAAACTTCGTTAATGGTATACATAAAACCCTCCATGATCGTCTTTCCCATATTTACCTACATATAAGCTTACTATATGCCCATAATTACGTCAATAAAAAATTTTTTCAATGCACTTTTGTAATTTCCCCTAGTAATTTCTTTCTTGATTTTAAACAAAATTTTGTTTATACACAATACTGATTAGAAATTATAGAACCAAAAGTTTGGTAAATCTAAAACACCACATTATTATTAAAGGTCAAAATGACCCTTTTAGAAATCAAAGACTTGTATGTTTCCATAAATGATAAGGAGTTATTGAAAGGGATAGATCTCACCATAGATAAGGGAGAAACCCACGTGCTCATGGGCCCTAACGCAAGTGGAAAGACCACCTTGGTTTTAACACTATTGGGGTACCCCACCTATAAAATTACCAAAGGGAGGATTCTATTTAGAGGAGAGGATCTAACCGAAAAGGACATAACCCAACGTGCAAAACTAGGGATTGCCTTGGCCTACCAGACGCCTCCAGAGGTCAGGGGGGTTAAATTAAGGGACATCCTGATTTTTATCGCCGCTAAGTCATCAGGTGACTCAGACAAAGAAGAAAAGGCCACCTCCTTTTTACAAAGGGTGGGTCTGGAACCTACTTCATTTTTACCTAGGGATATAAACGTGGGATTCTCAGGAGGTGAAAAAAAGAGGGCCGAACTGGCCCAGATATTTGCCATGCGACCGGAACTTATGATCCTGGATGAACCCGATTCCGGTGTGGACATTGATTCCTTAAGACTAATAGGCAGGGAGATCAGAAAAGTGGTGGAAGAACTTAAAAGTGGAGTTCTTGCAATCACCCACCATCGTCATATCCTCCAATATCTAAAAAGTAACCTTTGCCACATCATATATGATGGGAAGATACTTGTATCTGGCCCTCCAGAGGAAATCGTCCCCTCGGTGGAGGAGCTGGGATATGAGAAATACATAAAGCGATTAAGATTAAAGTAATGAATAACAAGAGAGAAAAGATCATTAAAGAGCTTGAAGAGGATTACAGTGTATATGATGCCAAATTTCCTCATTGGGTAAGGGAAGGCAGGCTCATGGCGAGAAAGATATTCAGGGAGTTTGAAGAAAAGGGATTTCCTGCAGGGAGATTTGGGATGGACTTCGATCTACTTTCCTATAGGCCAAACATTGCCCCTGAACACCCTCCCCGCAGAAGCCTATTTGAACTGGATGAGGACATGAAAAAACAGGCTGAACTGGCCGGTCAAAGGATTGATGAGAATTATAGATCGGGTTCCAAGCTTCAGGAAGACGGTAGTACCACCTATCTGGGATTTACCAAATCGTGTATGGAGGCCATACTGTCCATATATCCAGAAGGCTTGGTGGTGGAAGACATAGAAGGGGCGCTCTGTAAGTATCCATGGATGGAGAAGATTTGGTCGCATATCCTTTCCTTAAACCTGGACAAATATACAGCCTATAATGCGGGATACTCAAGAGGAGGTGTCTTCATCCAAGTTAAAGAAAGGGTCAAAGTCGACCTTCCTCTCC
>DTXE01000329.1 GCA_012962595.1 Syntrophaceae bacterium
AGCATTATTCCAATTATCAGTACTTTTTTTGATTCCATATTTTATAATTTAGATTTCTCGTTTAAATAATTTTACACTTAGTGCAAACTCTGCAATTGGGCTGAGTCCAAGTTTACATAATAAAGTATATTTAAAAGTGCGCACTTAATAAATAATTAAATTATATTTCTTTAAGTCTCATTAGAATAATCCATAGATTAATAAATCTATATATTTGACATAATCCAAAACAGGAGGCTAATATATAAATGTATAAATCATTTGAAGTCAGGAATTTTCGTTGCTTTCGGAAGTTGTTTTTAGATAAACTTGAAAGAGTCAATCTGGTGGCAGGACTCAATAACGTAGGCAAAACAGCTCTGCTGGAGGCATTGTTTCTTCACTGCGGCGCTTCTAATCCAGAATTGACCATGCGCCTTAATGCTTTTCGCGGAGTTGAGTCTATAAAAGTGGATCTAGGATCTTGGAGTGAAACACCGTGGCATTCGCTATTTTGGGGATATGATGTAACGAGGGAGGTAGAGCTAGTAGGGGAAAACACCCTCAATGGCCAGAGGTCACTCAGATTGAAGCTAGTTCGAAGAGAAGAAGAATTCTCGAAACTCAGACCATCAGTCAAGCATAGCCTCGACGAACCAAGGATAATTACTTTGTCGTCTGAGGCGCTAGCTCAGGTGCTTGAGCTTGAATACAAGGATCGAGCAGGGCATGCTCACAATTATTACATGATACTCGATCCAAATGGAATGCGCATTGAGCCGACGCCACCCCCTCCCACCTTTCCCGCAATCTTTCTTGGCGCCCGAATTCGTATCCCTGCTGCTGAAGACGCCGAACGTTTGGGAAAATTGGAAATCCTCGGGCAGCAAGATGTCCTTCTGAAGATTTTGAAACTTGTTGAGCCACGCCTTCGCCGTCTGGCTGTGGCTGTCGTTGCTGGCGTTCCAATGATACACGGCGATGCCGGGCTTGGTCGACTTGTTCCCTTACCGTTCATGGGGGAGGGCATGGTTCGTATTTGCAGTCTGGTGCTGGCTATTGCCAATTCTCCGAAAGGCGTCGTGCTTGTAGATGAAGTTGAGAACGGACTCCACCACTCCATTCTGAATAAAGTATGGACCGCGGTTGCAGAGGTCGCACGCCAGTTTGATGTTCAAATTTTCGCTACAACCCACAGCCTAGAATGCATCGTGGCTGCCCACATGGCATTTATAGAGTCTGGAATTTATGACTTTCGATTGCATAGGTTGGAACATGTGAACGACGCTATTCGCGCCGTGACCTATGACCGTGAGACCCTTGAGGCTGCAATTGAGATGGAAATGGAGGTCCGATGATGGGTATTGAGATTATGCGATCTCGGATTCTGGTGGTTGAGGGCAAAGATGAAGAGCTATTCTTTTCAGGGCTTATTAATCACCTAGGTTTAGCGGAAAACCTTCAAGTTCTGGGGATTGGAGGCAAAGATAAATTACGGCGGAATCTGAAAGCCCTTAAATCGGCCCCAAACTTTGCACAGGTCGTTTCTCTGGGTTTGGTGAGAGACGCAGACGAAAACCCCGCAGCTGCTCTTCAGAGTGTTCGCGACGCATTACAAGCTGAGAATTTGCCTGCCCCCATGCATCCCATGGAGCCTGTTGGGAATAGTCCTCAAGTCACCATCATGATTTTGCCAGATGAAAGTACACCTGGGATGTTGGAGGATCTTTGCTTGAGGGCCGTGGCACGAGATCCAGCAATGCACTGTGTGGTGCAATATTTTCAATGCCTCCAAGATCGTGATCTGATTTTTTTGCCTCACAAGATGTCGAAAGCCAAAGTTCATGTTTTTCTGGCATCAAGATCGGAGCCAGATAGACGCCTAGGTGAAGCAGCCAAAGCAGGATACTGGCCTTGGGACAATGAAGCATTCGAGCAGGTGAAGAAATTCCTTAAATTGTTGGTTCGTACTGACTGACTCAAGGAGCTCTCTTATCAATTGCTTATTG
The DNA here is from genome assembly GCA_012962595.1 of Syntrophaceae bacterium. Classification (GTDB taxonomy): domain Bacteria; phylum Desulfobacterota; class DTXE01; order DTXE01; family DTXE01; genus DTXE01. Next base: position 1,989 of record DTXE01000329.1, read on the forward strand.
CTTCTTCTCCAATCCATACACCCCTAAATATATAATCATTCATCAATAAAAATCCATCTGATTAAACTATTTCTGGACAGTTGCAGTTGGTACGCGCGAGTCTCATGCAGAATCTGAAATGCAATTTTTTATGCCTTTAGAAAAGGTTTAAATGTATACTATTGCTTATTGCTTTTTCTTAAAGATAATAAATACTACCAAAATAATAATCACTATACCAATTGCAACCATTTCCATGTTTATTTCAGATTGCTTTACAATTGCCACCCCTTGAAAGGTATCAGAGTATTTAATATCACCATCTGAATGTTCCAACTCTTAAAAATCCTTCTGTATTAATAAACTCAAAATCTGGTTTTCCAATTACTGGAACCTCAAGTTGCAATAACTCTGAGTTTTTTATTTCTCCAAAGGGATTTTTATATTGAATAACTGTAGGTATTGAATAGGTTACAGGTAAAGCATCCATATCTACATCAATTTTAAACTTTGAGGGCTAATCTTTGCAACCACTTCCCTTGCATTTTGACTTCCAGTATTCTTTATTGCA
>DTXE01000330.1 GCA_012962595.1 Syntrophaceae bacterium
CAGGACGACGTCCAATATTCGTAATGGTAATTATCAAGTAGTCACGGTCCGTATGATCAGGAACCATTTTCCCGATCTCTCGGGTAGTGAGGTTCTTGTAGGTATAAGTTGAATTATGACTCACAATTTCTTTGCTTGCATGCGTCTTTTCCAAAAATACTTGGTATGCGGAAGTTGAGATGGCAAAACCATCGGGTACAGGTATACCAATTTGACCAAACAGCTCTCCCAGACTAGCACATTTGCCACCCACAAGGGGAATATCTTTCCGCCCCAGATCCTTGAACCACACCACAAAATTGCCTTTCTTCATATACCATCATCTCCTTTCATCTCATCCATAATCCAGTATTCGATTTATGATTTATCTTGGGCTTAGTCGTACAGCCGACATAATGGTATTTGCAATCTCCTCTATAGAGCTATTTGTCACATCTATTACCTGCAGACCATTTATCTCTCGGAATATCTCATGACTATATTCCAGTTCTTTTTTAATAAAGGTGATGTCTGTGTAATCGGTTGGTCCTGCGTATTCAAGTCTCTTTTGCCTTATAAAGGCCAGTCTTTTTGGAGCGATGGTAAATCCTACTTTCGGCCTCTTCAGGGTAAATATCTTCTTTGGTGGCCGTACCTTTAAAATAATAGGAACATTAGCAACTTTTAGATTATTATTACATGAGAGATAAAGGCTCGTTGGTGTCTTTGAAGTCCTAGAAACGCCCAGTATGACAAGGTCAGCCTTCCCTAGAGTCTCTATTCCCTGCCCATCATCATGTTTAAGTGTGAAGTCAATCGATTCGGCAAGATGCAGGGATTCTTCTCCTAACCCCTTCAACAGCTCAGGGTGAAAGGCAGGTATCATGTTCCAGAGTCTGCCCATCCTCTTCAAAAGTGGGCCAAGAAGATCTATAGTGTAAACATCTCTTTCCCTATTTTCTGTATGAATCCATGTCCGGAGCTCTTGTGAAACCAGAGAGTAAATGACTATTGCCTCTAACTTCTCAGCTCTAGCTAAGATGGTTTGTACCTGTTCTTTGGTCTTAATAAACGGAAATTTTTTAAAGATTGGCTTGACCTGTTTGAATTGGACTAAGACCGCAGTGATGACTCTTTCAGCAGTAATACCTGTGGAGTCAGAGACGATGAATATATGTACCTTTCTCTTAGGCAGGCTCATAGAATTGCGAACCTCGGAGCACTGAAAAAGGCCTTAGCAATCCGTCTCGGCACTACCATTTTACCAAAAGGACACCAAGAAAACACCTACATAATCGGCTTGAGCTAAGGAGAGGACTATGGGTTTTCCTTACTATAATAACAACCACTTAGCAGCGGATTCCAAGCAAATCTTGCAAAGAGGAAAAAATGACTAGGAGGTCATCACTGAAACCGGTAAGGGTATTGTTTTACCTTTCACCTACTTGGTCTTTCGACCTGCCTTTTTCTTTTTGGTCTTTACCTTTTTCTTTTTGGCCATGTTTCAAGTCCCTCCATGAATCTATTTTACTTTAGCTTATCACTTTTTAATAAAAAAAACTAGCATATTTTTTAGAAAACCTTCACTGCCTTTCATGTGAAAATAGCTCCTTTATTTGGAGGCAGGAGGGTTTCTTTTTAAATTCCAAATTCCAAGCATCAAATACCAAACATTGTTTGGAATTTGGAATTTGGAATTTGGAATTTTAATCCCTGCCTAATTGCATTTTCATTCTTCTTTGTGGCCCAAAGGGCCATGAGGGTTTCATGTGAAAATAG
>DTXE01000331.1 GCA_012962595.1 Syntrophaceae bacterium
GGGCTTTAATAATATCACTCCGACCTTAATGGGAAGTGAAATGCTAGGGCAGATTTATTCTGGACTCATTCTTTATCCCAAAGCTACATTATTCATTTTAGGGGTCTTGCTATACTCAAAATGTCCATCTATTTGTATCAAACCTAACTGTCAAAACCCCAAATTTATACAACGACTTTTGTGACTTGGTATTTCACTGGCAATAGCCTTTCCAGACTCACATGTTTTGAAGCATCGAGAATCTCAATACCTATAATTCTGTCATTTTCACCAATATCCAGCACAATATCCTCAGTGACTCGCCTGTTTATAACATCCTGCTTTGTGTCATCCAAACGAATGTAAAGAAGATCGGTCTTGTCATTATAAAGAATGTTCATTTTATCCCTCCCATTTTCCATAAAATACATAGGCCGTGGTGGGGGCTGGAAGTTGTGTCTTAACCCTTTTCTGATTCTGACTTTATAGTCTTAATCTTGAGGGATAATTCATCAAGCTGTCTTTTATCTGCCACTGATGGGGCATGGGTTAAAAGACAAACCGCCTTCTGGGTCTTTGGAAAGGCCATAACCTCCCTAATAGACTCTTCCTTTAAGATAACCGCCAGAAGGCGATCAAAGCCAAAGGCTATCCCTCCATGGGGAGGGGCACCAAACTCCAGGGCCTCGAGTAAAAATCCAAACCTGTCCCTTGCCTCATCCTGTTTTATATTCAGGGCATCAAACATCATGGATTGAACGTCATTCCGGTAGTTTCTTATACTTCCTCCACCTATTTCCACCCCATTAAGTACTAGATCATAAGACCTGGCCCTTACCTTCTCCGGTTGGGTTTTAAGTATCTCTAAATCCTCCTCCATTGGGGCTGTAAAGGGGTGGTGGACCGCCACATACCTTCCTTCTAGCTCATCATATTCTAGGAGAGGGAAGTTGGTAATCCAAACAAAGTCAAAGGTATCCTCTTTTATCATATTTAGCCTGCGGCCCATTATTAATCTCAACTGACCAAGGGCCTGGTGAACAACATTTGGTTGATCGGCAACAAGCAGGATAAGGTCACCTTCCTCTATATTGAGCATCCCCTTCAACCCTATGACCTCAGAATCACTTAGAAATTTTGCAATGGGTGATTGGAAACGGCCATCCAAGACCCTAATCCATGCCAAACCCTGGGCACCATACTGGCCCGCAGATTGTGTAAGCTCATCAATCTCTCTTCTTGAAGTGCCTGCGCCCCCTTTAACATTAATGGCCTTAACTACCCCACCTTTTTTAATGGCATGTTCAAATACCTTAAAGGCCGATTCTCTGAATAAGGGGGAGACATCCTTCAATTCCATATGGAATCTAAGATCGGGTTTATCCGTTCCAAATCTATCCATGGATTCTTGATAGGTAAGACGTTTAAAGGGTGTATTAATTTCCACTCCCAGCAGCCTTTTGAGCAAGGTAACCATAAGCCCTTCCACTACTTTAAAGAGATCCTCTTCTTTAATAAAGGACATCTCCATATCGATTTGCGTAAACTCCGGTTGGCGATCTGCCCTTAAGTCCTCGTCCCTAAAGCACTTAACAATCTGATAGTAACGATCAAGGCCTGCCACCATCAATATCTGTTTGAATAGCTGGGGAGACTGAGGAAGGGCATAGAACTTTCCAGGATTTAAGCGACTGGGAACCAGATAATCCCTGGCACCTTCCGGTGTGCTCTTGGTAAGAAAGGGGGTTTCCACCTCTATAAATCCTTGCTCACTTAGAAAATCCCTCACACACTTTGCAGCCAGGTGTCTGATGGTTAGATTATGTATCATAGACGGACGTCTTAAATCCAGGTACCGATACCTAAAACGGATATTCTCCGAAATCTGGGCATGGTCTTCGATCACAAAAGGTGGCGTCTTGGCCGAGTTTAGTATCCTCAAATCATCCGCCACCACCTCAATCTCTCCAGTCACAATGTTAGGATTGGCCATCCCCTCTGGTCTCTTACGTACTTTTCCTTTGACCGCAACCACATATTCGCTACGCAGAAGATGTGCCTTTTTATGAGACTCCTCATGTATCTCGGGGTTAAAGACCACCTGGGTAATGCCTTCACGGTCCCTTAGGTCAATAAAAATCAAGCCACCATGATCCCGTGTGGTCTGAACCCAGCCCATCAAGACTACAGTGGACCCCACATCCTTCTCATTTAACTCCCCACAGGTGTGGGTCCTTTTCAAATCACCCATAGACTCTAATAAACATCCATCCAAGGCATTGACTCCCTTAATCAATCTTCTCAATCAGCTCATCTATCCCTTTACTCAGGTCTATTTTCTCTTGATGGCCGGTTTCCATATCTCTCAGGATTGCACACCCTGATTTCAGCTCTTGCTCCCCCATTATTAAGGCAAAATGGACTTTGAGTTTATTGGCCCTGCGCATCTGACTCTTTAAGCTTTTATCGCCATAATCCATCTCCGCCCAAATACCCTTTAGGCGTAAGGCGGCTATGAGCCTGAAGGCATTATTCTGCGCCTCCGAACCCAAAGCAGCCACAAACACCTTAGGAAACCTAAAGAGGTCCTTTCTCTCTTTAAGTAACAATGCTAGCCTTTCTACACCCATGGCAAATCCAATCCCAGGGATATCCGGTCCACCTAGCTCCTTCAACAGATTGTCATACCTACCTCCACCTGCTATGGCATTTTGGGCACCTAACTCATTAGTGGTTATCTCGAATGCCGTTCTGGTATAGTAATCTAAGCCTCTAACCATATAAGGGTTAACCATATATGGGATTTCAAATATCCTTAAACCCTCTTTTACCTCATCAAAGTGGGTTAAACACTCCGAACACAAAAAGTTCAGTATAGAAGGGGCATCAGATACTACCTTACTACAGGTCTCCACCTTACAATCCATTATTCGTAAAGGATTAGTGGTAAACCTTCTCTTACAGTCGGGACATAATATATTGAGTCGCCTCTCAAAAAAGGATCTTAGGGTCTCTCTAAATTGAGGCCGGCACTGGGAACACCCCAGAGAATTGATATTAAGGTCGGTTTTTTCCACTCCCAACCTCTTTAAGAGATGCAAAAGCATAACCATCAATTCAACATCTATTTTGGGATCCCCAATTCCTAGAACCTCGGCATTAATCTGGTAAAATTGGCGGTATCTGCCCTTTTGAGGCCTCTCATAACGGAACATGGGACCGATGGAATAGAGTTTCTTTATAGGCTCCTCTTTATAAAGGTTATGCTCTATATAGGCCCTTAAGACAGAGGCTGTGGCCTCAGGCCTTAAGGTTAAAGATTCTCCTTTCCTGTCCAAAAAGCTATACATCTCCTTTTCCACTATGTCTGTGTCTTCCCCAATGCTTCGTGCGAAAAGTTCAGTCTTTTCAAGAATGGGTATCTTAATTTCTTTAAACCCAAAGTCCTCAAAGACTTTTCTGGCAGTATTTTCGATAAATTGCCACCTTTCAACATCGCCGGGGAGTATATCCTTAAAACCTCTAATTCCGGTAATCACCAATTCAAAACTCCTAACTTACCAAGATTCAAGGAATTTTGGTTTCTGATAACCCAATGGTTGCCTAAAGTCAACAATCTTCCTTAACATCCTTCTCCTTCTTGGCCACAACGATGTACAGCTTGGGCTGGTCAACATACCTCATGACCTTAAAGCCATAGGAAGATAGAAGCTGATTGGCCTCTGCAAACTCTGGGAGCGAATCTAAGGGAAATGGCACCTTTCCTCTTAGCTCCTCTATAAACATTCTTCCTTCTGGATGACTTATGATGAGAGAGGATGACGGTTTCATAATTTTATTTATTCTGGTAAGGGCTGCATCCTTATCAGCAATATTACCGAACAAGGCATTTATAAAGCTTACATCCACACTTCCGCTGGGCAACGAAAGGTCCTTTACGTCACAGTGATAAGTCTCCACATAGGGATATTTTCGCTTCAAGCTATCCAGCATACGCCTAGAAAGATCGCAGGCTATTATCTTGCCTGGTTTGTACTTTGAAATTAAAGGGGTGAGTGCGCCTGTTCCTGCTCCTACATCCAGTACGGTATCACCTTTTCTGATTTCTCCAGCGGTTACAATCCTCTCTAATCTCTTAATTACAGCTTGAGGTAAGGGACGCTCAAAGACATCAACTACCTGGTTAAAGTACCTCTGCTGGAGCTCATTGATACGTCTAATCTCATCCTCAGATTTTTTATAGATTTTACTCACCAAAATCAGTCATCCCTCAATTACAAGTATTGCCCCTATTCGCTAAGGCTGTCAAGAGAACCTTAATCGATCTTAGTTAGCCAATTTAAAATAAAAAGGAGCTAGCTTTTTGTTTTGGCTAACTCCTTGAAATTTATGGTGCCGAAGCAGGGACTCGAACCCTGACGGGCATACACCCACTAGACCCTGAACCTAGCGCGTCTACCAATTCCGCCACTTCGGCACATATTATTATGATTGCAATTGTCTTTAAATTAGTTTATTATGCAAACTTCTCCTTGTCAAGGAGCTCAAAGTTTCCTGAGTTTTGAGTGGAACTATAAAAATACCTTAGGAGTGGGTGCACATGGAGATTATAAATGGCATCGAGAATATCAAAGGTCGATTTAAAAATCCTGTTGTTACCATAGGTAATTTTGATGGAGTCCATTTGGCCCATAAGCTCATCTTTGAGAAGGTGATAGAACGGGCAAGGGCCATAGATGGTGAATCGATAGTGATGACCTTTGAACCTCATCCCATAAAGCTTTTTCAACCTACTGTCATCCTACCTCTCATTACCAGCTATGAAAAAAAGGTTCATCTGATTGAGAAAGCGGGGATAGGTATCCTTATACGTGTAAATTTTACTAGAGAATTTGCCAATATCCCCGCCCGTGACTTTGTTACCGAAATCCTTTGCCAAAAAATAGACATAAAGGAAATTGTAGTAGGGTATAATTGCAGTTTTGGCAAAAACAGGCAGGGAAATGCTACATTCCTCCAAGAAATGGCCAAAGATTTGGATTTTAAGGTTCACGTGATGGAACCTATGAAGGTAAATGGCATCCCAGTAAGTAGTACCAAGATAAGGGAGATGATAAAGGACGGCCAAGTGAAGGAGGTCAGAAGGCTTTTGGGCAGGAATTATCAAATAAAAGGTGATGTTATAAAGGGGCGAGATCGAGGCGGGAGGTTGCTGGGTTTTCCTACAGCCAATCTGAAGTGGACGGATGAACTCTTCCCTAAAGTAGGGGTATATGCTGTCTTGGTAAAATATAAAGGAGTAACTTACCAAGGGGTAGCCAATATAGGCTACAGTCCCACCTTTGGTAATAAAACATTATCCATTGAGACCCATATCCTTGATTTTAACCATGATATCTATAATGAGGTGATAGAGATAGGGTTTGTTGACAGACTGAGGGATGAAAAGAAATTTTCTAACGCTCAGGAATTGACTGAGCAGATAAAGATTGATATCCAAAGGGCTAGGAACTTATTTAAAGATGTCGCCGGTCATTAGTCATCAGTACAGATCGTTAAGATGGTTGAGAGCGTCTAGGTCGTTGAGATCGTTACTAACTACATTAACGATCAAAACGAACCAAACGAGCTATTGCTGTCTTTTAGCAGTGAC
>DTXE01000332.1 GCA_012962595.1 Syntrophaceae bacterium
TGCTGGCGTGATTGTTTAAGTCTAAGGCGAGCAACACGAATTTTTGACGAAATTGCTCCCCCTTCAAAAAGAGGCATTGATAAATCTAGATGATACCGTAGTAGTTGTCCCTCGCGTATCACTTGAGAAAGGTGGTTGTCAGTAAATGTGTCAATTTCTCGATGTAGTAAAATGCCCCTCTGTATGTCTTTAGTGTAATTTAGGTATGCTTTACGAAAAAAACTCCCTTCACAATGCTCTCATGGTAACAGAAAGGTGTAACTGTAACTGCTTAATGTGTCCTCAACCCAGAGTGAAAGAGGAGGAAAATAAGACCGAGATTAATCTTAAATTAATTTCTCTAATGGATAAAGCCACAAAATATCTTGGTATTACTGGTGGTGAGCCTACACTTATGGGAGATGACCTTTTTAAGATTATAAGTGCCTGCAAAAAATACCTTCCAGAGACGGCACTAGAATTATTGACTAATGGAATACAATTTGAAAACTTTGAATATGCAAAGAAACTGGCCTGTCTAGAACATCCTAATCTTACAATCGGGATACCATTGTATGCGGACACCGACCTCGAACATGACCATATTATTCAAACAAAAGGTTTTTATAAAACAATACAAGGAATATATAATCTCGCATTGTTCAAACAGAAGATTGAAATAAGAACTGTAATCCATCGTTTAACATACGAAAGACTGCCTAAATGGGCCGAATTTATATATCACAACTTTCCTTTTGTTATTCATATTGCATTGATGGGAATGGAAACAATAGGTCTTGCAAGGAAGAACATAGATAGACTGTGGATTGACCCCTACGATTATATATCTCAGCTTGAAAAGACTGTAGAATACCTAGACCAAAGACTGATGAATGTTTCAATATACAATCTCCAGCTATGTATATTGCCTAGAGACCTCTGGCCGTTTGCACGTAAGTCCATTTCATCATGGAAAAATATCTACTTGGAGGAATGTCAACAGTGTGATTTCCATGATGAGTGTGGGGGATTTTTTTCTTCTTCAAAAGATAAATATAGTAAGTATATTCATCCCTTAAGAAGAAATTGATAGTAAAGCGGTGGTTTTTTATTGACATATTCAATTTTTTTGATAGAGAAATATGGTAGATAAATCAAAGCAGGTGGGAATTAAGAATGAAGAAGATTTATTGTTGGTTATTAGGATTGCTGGCTCTAATAACTGTCCCAACAATTCCTGGAAAGCATGTTGACGCAAAAATTACAAAGCATGAAAAGCCAGTTATCAAAGAAATTACTCAGACGACTCCTTTGATATTACAACACGCAAATACTTTATTTACTGTTGATAAAGCGATACAACAAATGAGTCAGCATCAGTCACATTGGTCACATTACTCACATGGATCTCATTACTCCCATTACTCTCATCAATCTCATCAATCTCATTATAGCCATTACTCAGGATATTAATATCCACTCGTTAAACACTTCCAAAGGGATCATTATGGTCTGCCTTTCTATTTTCTTGTCTGGCAATTTACCCTCTGCTAAGTATATTTGGGTCTTAGCAGGGTAACTGGTGAGAGGTAAAAAATGAAAAAATGCATTGTGTTTTGTCTAATTGTTTCCTTGATGGGCTGTGCTAGCGTTTCTGTTATAGAATTGCTCCCCGATAAATATCCACCTAAGCCAGACGATTATTTTGTTCCAATCTACACCGAAGAACCTGCAAAGAAGTATAAAAGCATAGCCATCATCAAGGTCGAATCGGATACCTATAGTTTGGAAACATTAGTAGACAAATTAAGACAAAGGGCTAGGGAAATTGGTGCAGATGCCATTTTAGGTCTTAAAGATCAATCTGGTTCTGAAATAATAGGAGTCGGCTCTGGGGACACTGGTGTTGGGATGGGCTTTATTTGTCCTTATGAGATATACAGGGTTGTTTGGAACTGCTATTGTCTTTGAAGAATAACTGGGGCTTAGTTGGGTAACCGCTAAGAGGGAATATCGGGATAGTGGCAATTCAGAATGAATTTTAAAAGCACTATAATAGAGTACAGAGTCTACGACCAGAATTTTAAAAGGCTTGTTAACCAAGTGCTAGGAAGAATTCCTGACACTTATGAAGAGGAATTCCCAATATTTTCTATTTATGAAGGTTACTGTGAATGGGGAGCAATGGTCGATGAGCAGGGTATAGTTTTTGATGTAGGCAAGTTGAATGAGGAATCCGAAGGTGACAATGTTGCAATAAAAGGGCTTGTGGCACACGAATTGGCACATGTGTTCCTGAAGCATTCGGTTCTTGTGGCTCAAGGGAAAGCTACATTAGAGCATGAAGCTGATAAACTCGCCATAAAATGGGATTTCAAGAGAGAAATTGAAGTATTTAGACAGAAATTTGGGCCCCCCACTCCTCAAAAATAAATGTGTGTATAGTTCTGCGATCCAGACGGTCTGGCCCGCCCCCCAGTGTTATAATCAAGCTCAAACCCAAAAGTGTAGGTATTTGGTTAGTTCGGTCGATAGAAAACTGAGGAGTTAAGTTACTCTCTGGGAGGATAATTCTCGGAGTTTATCGGCAGCAATAAAGTAAGGAACTTCACGAACAATTTTATTAATGTCTTCTATCTCTTTAAGTTTATCAAGAGTGGTTTTAAGGATTTCCCTATCCAAACCCTTCATCTCAGCATAAAAAAGCCTAATGAGGATATCGTGTGGAGGGGCTGGAAGTTCTTTCCCTGTTTCCCATCTTGAAACCGTAACGTCAGTGACAA
>DTXE01000333.1 GCA_012962595.1 Syntrophaceae bacterium
ATAGCAAAAAAGCGAGTAGCCAATATTTATTTTCATATTTCCTTGTGACTGAAGGTCATGAATGTTTCATGGTAAGTTATTATAAATTCCAGCTACACCCCTTGACAAGAAAAAAGAAATGATAGATTTTAATTATAAATAAGATTGGAGAGACTTATTATGGCAAGGGTCACGGTGGAGGATTGTTTAAAAAAGGTAAAAAGCCGCTTTGCATTGGTTCATCTTGCAAGCAAGCGGGTAAGACAACTGAGAGAGGGCTCCACCCCCTTAGTAATTACCAAGAACAGAGATATAGTTACAGCCTTAAGGGAGATTGCTGCTGGGAAAGTGATGGTTGAAACTACCTCCCAGGATAAAGGGGATAAAAAGGAGAGTTAAGCTAAAAAGCTATGCAAAAGCGTGACTATTATGAGATCTTAGGGATTGATCGAGGAGCCAGTGCTGAAGATATTAAAAGTGCCTATCGAAAGATGGCTCTGAAGTATCATCCAGACAGAAACCCAGGGGACAAAGAGGCAGAAGAAAAGTTTAAAGAGGCATCTGAGGCCTATGAGGTCTTGAGGGATCCGGAAAAGAAAGAACTCTATGATCTTTATGGCCATGAAGGATTGAAGCACACAGGGTTTGGAGGATTTAGAGGATTTGATGATATCTTCTCTGCCTTCAGCGATATCTTTGAAGATTTTTTTGGTTTTGGTCCCAGTCGTGGAACTCGCTTCTCACCCCAGGCGGGCAGTGATTTACGATATGACTTACATCTCTCCTTTTTGGAAGCTGCCTTTGGCAAGGAAACAGAGATTGAGATACCAAAGACTGAAGACTGCTACACATGCTTGGGAAGTGGGGTAAGCCCGGGTAGCCATCCCCAGACATGCCCCTCCTGTATGGGAACAGGACAGATAACTCGTGCCCAAGGATTTTTTAGAATTAGTACCACCTGTTCAAGGTGTCAGGGGGAGGGGAAGATCATTACAGACCCCTGTCCAGAATGTAGAGGTAAGGGTCGAGTAAGAAAAAAGAGGCGTGTCTTGGTTAAGGTTCCACCAGGAGTTGATAACGGCTCTCGCCTAAGGTTGAGGGGAGAAGGAGAAGGTGGCCTTAGAGGTGGTCCCCCCGGTGATCTTTATGTAATTATTCATGTAAAACCCCATGAATTCTTTGAAAGGCAAGCTAATAACGTGGTATGCCAATTTCCTATTTCAATGATCCAGGCTGCCTTAGGAGATGAAATTGAGGTTCCCACCCTGAATGGAACCAAAAAAATTACCATACCTAAGGGTACACAGTCGGGAGACATTTTTCGCCTTAAAGGGGAAGGTATTCCTGATATCAAAGGATTTGGTAGGGGGGATCAGATTGTAGAGATAGTGGTGAAGATTCCTACTCATTTAACCAAACGCCAAGAGGAGTTGCTTGAGGAATTCCAGAAAATTGAAAAAGAGAAGAGGGTATCTACGGGCCAAAGGCTTTGGAGAAAAATCTATAGGGGGTCGCGCCATTAAAGGAGAGGGTTCCAGTTTTTTCTTTACATGATCCTTTATATATGGTAAATAAAACTTTTTTGAATGTAAGTAATACTCATAAATCCGGTGTTTCTGGGACAGGATAATATGAAAAAAAGGGAATTGAAATATTTTAAGAATCTTTTAACTAGCCAATTAGAGAATCTTTTAAGTGAGGCCGGTAAAACTGTCACAGGGATGACCAATGAAAAGGATAACTTCCCAGACCCCACTGACCGAGCGACTTTAGAATCCCAAAGGGCCTTTGAGCTCAGAATACGAGATAGAGAAAGAAAACTGATCCTTAAGATAAAAGAGGCGCTGGAACGAATAGAAAATGGCACTTTTGGTATCTGTGATGGATGTGGAGAGGAAATATCCTTTGAAAGACTTAAAGCTAGGCCGGTAACTACCTATTGTATTGAATGCAAGAAAAAACAAGAAGATATCGAAAAGGCTTCAAGAACAATAAGGGTCCCCCGCGTTCACACTTAGCCCTTCCAACCCAAACAGCTCCTTGGTCCTTCCATATGAAGAAAGTACCTTTATTAGATTTAAGGTCCCAGTATTCACTTATAAAGGAAGAGATTAGAAAGGCTATCGATGAAGTTTTGGAGTCTCAGTGCCTTATCTTGGGTTCTAAGGTTGAAGAACTGGAAAAGTCTATTGCGCATTACTGCGGCTCTAAATTCGCCATTGGGGTTTCATCAGGCACCGATGCACTATTAATTTCTCTCATGACCCTGGATGTTGCTCAAGGTGATAGTGTTATTACTACTCCCTATACCTTCTTCTCTACTGTAGGCTCCATAGTGAGGGTGGGGGCAAGGCCCATTTTTGTAGATATAGACCCCACAACCTATAACATGGATCCTCAAAAGCTGGGAGAGGTTATAGAAAAGATGGGAAGAAAAAGCAACGTCACTGTAAAGGCAATAATACCTGTTCATCTTTATGGACAATGTGCCCATATGGATCCTATCCTTGAATTGGCCAAAGAGCACCGCTTAAAGGTGATTGAAGATGCTGCCCAAGCCATTGGGGCCGAATATATCAATCCTAATAGCAGCGACGGAACAGTAAAAAAGGCAGGAAACATGGGCCACTTGGGCTGTTTTTCCTTCTTTCCTTCTAAAAATCTGGGGGGATTTGGGGATGGTGGAATGGTTATAACCAATGATGAGTCCTTTTATGAAAAATTAAAGATGCTCAGGGTTCACGGGGCTAAACCCAAATATTACCACAAACTGATTGGAGGAAACTTTAGGCTGGATGCCCTTCAAGCGGCCATTCTTCTTGTCAAACTGAGGTATCTAGATGAGTGGTCAGAGAAAAGAAGACAGAATGCCTGCTATTATGACACATTATTTGCAGAAAGCGGCCTGGTAGAAAAGGGCTTTATATCGCCTCCGGAGCCTGTTTACAGATATAAAAAAAGGGAAATAACCTCCCTTCTTAATTACCATATCTATAACCAATATGTGGTCAGAGCTGAAGGAAGAGATAACCTTAAGGAATATCTTAAGAAAAATAGGGTCGAGACGGGAATTTACTATCCCATTCCCTTGCACTTGCAGGAATGCCTCTCTTACCTTGGATATAAAAAAGGGGATTTCCCTCAAGCCGAAAAGGCTGCATCCCAAACGCTGGCCCTACCCATATATCCAGAACTCACTCATAATATGATAGAATGGGTGGTTGACTGCATAATCGATTTCTACAGAACCTTATAGATTCCTTTTCACAAATTTCATGTGAAAATAACTCCTCTTGTTTAAATTCCAAATCCCAAGCATCAAATACCAAACATGTTTTTGCATTTTGCTGCTCGCTTTTGGCAAATAGCAAAAAGCGCCACAGAAGTCATCAATCCCGCAACTGCCATTTTTGTTAAACTCATAAATCGCTCCTTTAATTTTTTTAGCATTATA
>DTXE01000334.1 GCA_012962595.1 Syntrophaceae bacterium
CTACTACCAAGCAAACGATAACGCATTGCAAACATTCCCTCCCTTTTGAAAAATTGATTCTGGTCGGAGAGCATTAAGGAAGGTAGCATACTTCCAAAGGAATTTCTACCCGTCTAATGCAATGCATGATGTTGCTGAGGTTGGCATTGGTCCAGGTGAAGAAGGGAAAGGGGATCACCTCAGCGACTTGTTAGGGAGCAATGTTGTCTCTCAACTTTATACCCTCAAACCTCGAATAGCGATTGGAACAGAGGGTGTGCCAACCATTTCCAAGACCGAGTCGCTAATCCAATCGAATTTCACTTCGCCTTCGATCTTCTGGCCCGCCTTCTCAAACTCTGCTTTCGCCTTAAGCCCCCTCTCGTTTTTAAACTGAGCGACGAAGGATGTGACGTAATACGACTCGGTGATGAGGAAGTCGTCGTTTACCCAATTCCACAAAGAGGGGTTGAAATCCTTCAGCTTTAGGAGGCTCTGCATAAGTTCATACGGTACCCTTGTGTTTTCAAAGACACGAGCTTTTATACCCGTAACCTTGAAGACAGCCGAAAATTCTGCCTCCAGTGCAGCACCCAAGGAAAGGCCATACTGAGGTAAACTTACCTTTCCACCCAGAGAGGTCTTTCCGCTGATAGACTCTTGAATGATATTCGCTTGTACAATGTCACTCTGATATTTGCTTTCATCAAGCTGTAGCAACTCCCAAGCAAAGCCTTCCTCGCGGCGAAACTCAGGCTCGGCTTCCCAGATACGAGGAAAACCTGCATGCCAATCGGTCTCGAGTAACATTCCAGGGATTGCGCGCTCGGTCGCGAGCATCAGCGGCGGCGCGAAGCGCCGTCCGCTGGATGCCGTTGTTGGGCCGTCCTGTGAATCGCTGACTCACCAGCGCTTCACTCCCAAAGCATCACTCATAGTTCATCGTTCGTCTCTTGCTTCTGCAATGTGGTCAAAAAAATAGAACCGTACCCTTTTTCGATTCCTTTACGTTGTCAATTAAAAATGGTTGCTGTCCCTATTTTTCCCCAGAAGGAGTTGCTTACCAGGCTTTCCAAGGTTGTGTAGTGCCATAAATCGATTTTTCATGTGAAAATAGC
>DTXE01000335.1 GCA_012962595.1 Syntrophaceae bacterium
CTTTATGGAATACATAAGATGCAATATGACATACAAGACAAAGGGTGTGTCATTCTTGTGGAAACTATCTTCGATTTTTTCTCATTTTATGACATTATATGTCGGGCAGGTATAAGCTTGGTTGTGGCAACCACAAGACCTGAAATAACACCTGAGGCCATTGATATACTTTCATCATTGGCGGTAAAGGATTTTTTTATTGCTATGGATGTTGATGAATTACAGAGGCAAAAACTTCGGGAAATTATTAGAAAAAAACGAGGCCAGGTCTACTACATTTCTGATTCAAAAAAAGGGGATAATTCTGCTAGAAAAATTAAAGAAATATCAAATCTAGCTTCCGATCCGGCCCTTAAAAGGTTGTTGAAAGAGGCCGCCGAGGTAGCAGAAAGGACGGGGTAAGGATAAAGTGAGACAGTATATAATCGACGAAGTAAACAAACAGGATATAGAGAAAGTAAGTGCCTACCTTCACAAAAATGCCCACCAATCTGGTTTGTTGGGAGTGTATTGGATTCACATTCCCGATGACCTTTTGGATGAGATACAATATCGTCATGAGGCATGCAAGCCCTTCTGTTTCGCAGTTGAGGTTGGGAGGGATAATGTCAAATTTGAATTTTTAATTCGAAGCCAAAAGAGCTATCGGTGTAATTGTATAAAATATGCCACAAAAATACAGAGGGATTTCATCATCGATTTTGGCGAGAATTTGGTAAAAACCCTCAATATCCGTACATAGGTACCGTCTTTTGGAGCAGCTTCCACCTGTCATAAAGGCATTACTTAGCCCACATGTCTATCCTTACAAACCTTATGGGGTCAAACTTATCCAGACTCACATCTCCTATATTTTTCTTACTGGTTCCTATGTGTTTAAGGTAAAAAAACCGGTAGATTTGGGGTTTCTGGACTTTACCACACTTGATAAGAGATACCTTTACTGTAAAGAAGAAATTAGATTAAATCGAAGACTTTCACCTGAGATATATATGGATGTGGTGGAGATCAAAAAAGATGGGGATCAATTCAACATTGGAGGGTCCGGCGAGCTTATAGAGGTAGCGGTGAAGATGCGGGAGCTTCCACAGGAAAAGACCTTGGCTAGGCTACTTGAAAAAGGACAGGTAACAGAGGATATGATCGATGACTTAGCCAGGGTCATGGCAGATTTTCATCAAGGCGCTGAGAGTAGTCCAAGAATTTCTGAATTCGGAGAGGTTGAGAGGGTCTTTTTCAGTATAGAGGAAAATTTTAAGCAGACAGAGAAATACATTGGAATTACCTTATCACATGAAAAGTACCATGCCCTTAAGGAATATTCTTACAAGTTTTTAGAAGGAAATACAGACCTTTTTCAGAAAAGGATAGAAGACGGTAAGATCCGAGATTGTCATGGCGACTTCCACTGTGAGAATGTCTATTTTGTGGATAAGATATATGTCCTTGATTGCATCGAGTTCAATGAAAGATTCAGATACATAGATACCGCCTGCGATATGGCCTTTCTTATCATGGATCTGGATTATAGAGGATATTCAGAATTCTCCAATAGATTGTTAAACACTTATCTCCAGTTTACAGGTGATTATGGGCTTGTCAGTGTGCTTAATTTTTATAAGATATATAGGGCCTATGTTCGTGGGAAGGTGGGTAGTTTTAAATTGGACATGGAAGGGCCTTCAGAGAAGCAGAGGGCAGCCATCAAAAGGGAGGCCAAGAAATACTTTGACTTAGCATATCAATATGTAAAAAAGAAGGAAGGGCCATTTCTTCTGACAACTACTGGTGTTATGGGGAGTGGTAAGACTTATGTAAGTCAAAGATTGGCTTCTAGAATAGATGCTGTCATAATCCATTCTGATGCCATGAGAAAGAAACTGGCCTGCTTAAGTCCCACTGAACACAGATATGAACCTTATGGTAAAGGAATCTATTCTGAAGCCTTTACAAGGAAGGTTTATGACCAGCTCCTAAAGGAGGCCAAAGATATCTTAAATTCCGGTAAGCCTGTGATCTTAGATGGCAGCTTCTCTAAAAAATGGCAAAGGGATATAGTTATTGATTTTGCTAAAAGTTCACGATACCCATATCTTTTTATACATTGTTCTAGCGATGATACCGTTATTAAAAGACGTCTAAGTAAAAGGAAATTCAGAGAGCATAACATCTCCAACGGACGCCTTGAATTACTGAAGACCCACAAAGCAGAATATGAGGCACCGCATGAAATAGACCCTGCTAATATCTATGAGGTTAATACAGAAGGAGAAATAGAGCGAGCCATAAACCATATAGAGAGGCTGATAAAAAGAATTTAATGGGGTCATTAGGCATTTGGGTTTTAAATATTTTTAAATATAAGGAGGGTTTTTATGGTTGGTATGACCGTGATAGAGCATTTGTTAATTAAACAAAAGGAAAGCCCCGAGGCAACCGGTGCCTTTACCAGATTGCTTACAGAGCTAATTGTGGCTGCCAAGGTCATTTCTCGCGAGGTGAATAGGGCAGGGCTAGTAGATATCTTGGGATATACCGGGCGGATTAATATCCAAGAGGAGCGGGTTCGGAAACTGGATGACTTCGCTAATCACACCATCATGGAGCGCATGGAAAAGAGCGGACAACTCTGTGCCATGGCTTCCGAAGAAGATCCTGATCTTATTGAAATTTCTAAAGAATACCCAAAGGGCAACTATATCCTTATCTTTGATCCCCTTGATGGTTCATCCAATATTGATGTAAATGCCAGTATCGGAACCATATTCTCTATCCATAGAAAGGTGACCCCTGGAGAGGAAGCCACCTTAGCGGATGCCCTACAGAAAGGTTCTAAACAGGTGGCAGCGGGGTATTTTATTTACGGCTCAAGCACCATGATGGTTTATACTACCGGCAGTGGGGTATATGGATTCACTCTGTTTCCTGGCCTGGGTGAGTTTCTGCTTTCCCATGAGGATATCAAGATTCCAGAAAGAGGGAAGATATACAGTGTTAACGAGGGAAATTATAACTATTGGGATGAGAATGTAAGAAGATTTGTGGACTATTTGAAAGAGTCTGATAAGGCCACTAAAAGACCCTATACCTCCAGATATATCGGCGCCTTAGTGGCAGATTTTCATAGAAATCTACTTAAGGGTGGCATTTTTATGTATCCTGCCGATACCAAAGACCCCAAAAAACCCCATGGAAAGCTTAGGCTTCTTTGCGAGGCAGCGCCATTGGCCTTCATTGTTGAACAGGCAGGTGGATATGCCAGCACTGGGTATGAGAGGATTTTAGATGTGGAACCCCAAGAATTACATCAAAGAGTACCACTATTTATAGGAAGTAGAGAGGATGTATTACTAGCTGAGGAATTTATTCAAGGAAAGAGATAATGTTTAGGAGGAAAGATATATGAACCTTTGGATAAAACAAACATCCTTCATTATTGCACTAATCCTTTGTTTTTGCAGTACGGCATGGGCCCAAAATGCTGTTATGATTATAGCAAAGAAGGATTTCAGGGATGAAGAGCTCCTTCAACCCAAGGAAATTCTGGAAAAAGAGGGTATTGAAGTAACAATCGCCTCCTCCAGCCTATCAAAATCTAGGGGTATGCTAGGAACTATAGTGAAACCTGATATCACGCTCGATGAGGTAGAAGTGGATGATTATGACATCATTATTTTTGTGGGGGGTATGGGGGCTAGCCAATATTTTTATGATCCTAAGGCGCATAAAATAGCTCAAGAGGCTGCAAATAAGGGAAAGGTTCTAGGGGCCATATGTATTGCTCCGGTCATATTGGCCAATGCCGGTGTACTTAAAGGAAAAAATGCTACAGTATGGTCTTCTGAATGTGGCTCACTTGAAGCACAAGGGGCACACTATACCGGCAAACCGGTGGAGATTGATGGAATGGTGGTAACCGCCAATGGCCCCAAGGCGGCAGAGGAGTTTGGGGGTGCTATAGTGACTTGTTTTAAGAAAGGAAGATAGTGCATGAAACCCTCACTCCAGGCCAGAAGGAGCCAGAAACATTCATGACCTTCGGTCACAAAGAATAATGAAAATGCAACATAGGCAGGAGGGGTTCCCCTCAACCCTCCTGCAAATAAGAGGCTATTTTCACATGAAACGTTCTACTGTTTGAGCACCTGGGAAATCTCAAGAAGTATTCTAAGGTTAACTTTGCCCCGGCATATGGCAGAATATGTGCAAGCACCTAAAGGCCAAAAATAGTTCTCGATACCACTTCTTTTTCCATTGTGGAAAATTTAATGGAAGACTCTGCTGCATTAACTCCCAGAGCTTTGCTGCCGGTTCTCGTTTCACTATAAGCCTGATACTCGGCATCGAGGAGGTTTGAGAGATTAAGGGCACATGGTGTTGATTAATTAACTGGAAAATCTTTTCTGATGTATCCAATGTCTGATCAAGCCTGCTGGATCTCACAGTAATTACTACCACATCATGGATTGCGGCAACAGATTTTA
>DTXE01000336.1 GCA_012962595.1 Syntrophaceae bacterium
AAAAAGAAAATAAATATTTACGGAAATTTAAGAACTATTAATCACTTAAAAAAAAGATTCGATTATTGTTTTAAATCATTTTATGGTTATCCAGCAATTGTAAAAGGCAATATAATAAAAAAAATATTTTCTTTAGGAAAATACAATGAAAAGATTAATTTTAATACAAAGCAAGTAACACACGGTCATATAAAGACTACTGCTTACTTTTTTGAGAACACAGCTTATATAAGTGATTGTAATGACCTGTCTATCGTTAACATGAAAATATTCCAAAATTTAAAACATTTAGTAATTGATTGTTTGAGATTTGGGATTTGGGAAAGGATGACCACCGCCATTAGTTCTAGAGGTTTCGAAAAAAGACAAACCTCCATACCTTAAGGACTTTGAGCAAGCTGGTGGGAATGCTGTTTGTAAGGAGCTATGAGAGAGCTGAACGAATCTATCAAGCTATGGTGAGCAGATGTCCTCACCACTTGAGCCTAGGAGAGAAGAAGAGGGTATCTATTAAGTTAATAAATCACCCTTTTGTGAGACGTTTCCACCTAAAATATTCTCTAAGAATCTCTTTATGATCAAAGGCCAAAACCTCAGGCAGTTCTTCTTCCTTAAAGATCCCTATGGTAGTGGCATCGTCCTGAGCCTTAGGGGTACCTGAAGACTTAGCGATATATACCGTGGAGATAGTGTGATGACGTGGATCCCTTTCAGGCTGAGAATAGGTATGAAATTGTTTAATGAGCTTCACATTTAGGGAAGTCTCCTCTCTTGCCTCCCTGACTGCAGCCTGTTCCAGAGACTCTCCATAATCCACAAATCCCCCAGGAATTGCCCAGCCATACGGGGGGTTTTTACGCTTTATAAGTACAATACCTCGGTCGTCAAGTTCAATAATGATGTCCACAGTGACAAGAGGATTTCTTAAGGTGTAAGCAATTTCTCCACAATGGGGACACTTAATTTCCTTCTTCATATTGGGATAAGTAACAAATCCCCAACCTTTGTCAAATGAAAAATAACCCCCATTTAGCCTGATTCCTGGATAGTTTGCCAGATTTGGCTCTAAGGCCACTTCGCCTACCGCTGTAAGTTGTTTGAGGATTGCTGCGCACACTGGCATGCCTCATGTACACATGTCGCTGCAACCGCCAGACTATCCCAGAATTTGCACAAAACTTTTTGAGGGAACTCTGGTCATCAGGCATGGACTTTTTCGGTGGTTTTTTGTAAAAGTGATTTGCAGGTTAAGGCATAATGGAAGAATCTGGTACCAAACTCTTGAAAAGACCGGTTAGCCCCCTAATGTCTCTTCTGACCCTTATCTTTTCTGCCGGAGATTATCAAGATATTGGTCAGTTAATGGATGAAATCCCTGATCAGCTCACGGTAAAAGGTTTAACATATGAAAAGGTAAGGCACATTTTTGGAGAATATCTGGATCTTCTTCGGAGACAAAATGTGCTCAAGTTTAAGAAGGACTTAAAAGTTGACAGAATTGTAGTAAATCCAAATATGGAGTTAATAGACGTTCCCAGGGCAACAGTGCTGTCTGTTAAACATTCTATAGTTGCCAGGGAACTTGAGAAGATTAATTCCCTGCTTTGTCCACAATACAAATGCGTTGAATGCTGTCGTGGACCCCACAACCATCATAGGGATTACTTTTTTGAGCTACCCTTATCTCCTGGTGAAATTGACCTTTTCAATGTCCCTAAGGTAGACACTCCATCTACTAGGTCAAGCCATGCCTTTGCAGAACCTAGCCCTACTTTTGAAGGCAAAGAATTCTACCTTCATCCACCAGCCATCTATAATTGGAGAAAAGGTTGGAGCCTTATTTTGCCCAGAGAGACTTACTGTCCTAATCTGGATGTAGAGGAAGGGAAATGCATTATCTACCAGAAAAGACCCAAGGTATGTAGATTGCCACAGATATTTCCCTTGGTCTTAGAAAGGCATTATGATCCTAAAGCAGTATCTAGATTCTCGGAAGCTCTTAGGTTAACTCCCTCTGATCTAAAAGATAGCAATAACATCTATATAGCTCGCAATGGAATACTGGGAATTTTAGACTGTCCCTACGTAAGAGAATTCCAACATGAGATTGTGGACTATGCAGCCTTGAGTAGACTTAAGGCATTCTTCAGGAGGAATAAGAAATAAAATCTTGCAATCTTTTCAGATTATCCCTTGCAAAATCAATATCGGGATCTATCTCTAGAGCCAATCGATAGAATCTTACGGCCTCTTTTATATTCCCCATTTCTCTCAAATTAGAGGCGATATTGGCATAGTCGATGGCAGAGGCTGGATCCATGTCTATCACCTTAGTAAAGTTTTCTATGGATTTCTCATGATCCTTTAATTTGAAATAACAGAAGCCTAGGAGGTTATAAATTTCCTTAACTTGAGCATCATGTGCCTTTGCTTTCTCAAGCTCAGCGATAGCCTGTTTATAGTCTTCCATATCTTTATGACAAATTCCTATATAACAGTAGATACTGGGAATATCTTCTTCCTCAGGATCCAGTTCCAGTGCCCTCTTAAAAAACTCAAGGGCTTCTTGGTACCTTTCTTTTCTTAAATGACATAATCCAAGGTAAAAATAGATGTAGTACCTGTCCGGATAAAGTGTCCTCAGCCTATCTAGGGAGCTAATTGCCTGAGTAACATCTTCAAATTGTGAAGCCAATTTGGCTGAAAAAAGCGAGATGCTGGCTGCCTGTGCCCTTTGTCTAAAATGAGCACCAGGGATAACTATGTAAACAGCAGGAATCTGAAGTACTGGATGGGTGATATTAATCACCAGAACCTCTAGACCGCTTTTTGATAGGGCCCCTACACAATTTTCAATTTCATTCTTAATATTATGGTGAGATATATCGGGCAAGTCTGAGATACTAACCATTTTATGAGTTGTGGTGACATAGTACATTTCATCTAAATCAGAGGGTTTGGGGAGTCCACTGGCTACATATTTAGCATCGGTATCAAAATCACCTGCCAACTGGGCCACTTCGGTAAGAGATCGAATCAAGGCCTTTTCTGGATTTGTTTGTGTTCCAGCGGTAAACACTATTTCACTTCTGTGGGGAAAGGTGGTGGGATCTTGAGCCAAAACTCCAACCGATGGTATACCCATGTCTAAAGAAAAGTCTTTGATAAAAAGTTTTACACCTGTCCTCAGATACTTACCCATAAGTCCTAAAGCAACAGGGTTTTTTACCGATCGAACATCTATCGATGGGGTGAGCAATTTTTTACCACTGATGAGTGCTGAAACATGGCGTTCCACTACTTCGCAAATACCCTGTATAATGGCCTCTTCTAAGGAATTTCCTGCAGCAGGGCCATTAAATTCATTAATGGTATAGAACCAATCAATGGGTATAAGAAATTCTCTGTTTTGGGTTAAGCTGTAAGCGGGTACCCAACATAGAGGGATATCTGAAAAGGCCTGCTGGGCAATTTTGAGATCAGATTCATCATGGACAGACAAAGCAATAGATTTAAACGATATAGCCCTATCTTTCACATTGTGGTATGTATCCACATGAAAATTGCCAGATTTAATTAGATGGAAGAAACTGTATCTTTCCACCAATTCCATTAATGCACTGGCCTCAGACTGCGCTGGGGTAGCTCCCTTCCCCATTTGTTTTTTGGTACCAATAGTTTTTAGGGCATCTGTTCCACATAAACTGATGAATACAGGTATACCCAGTCTTCCACTGTCAATCCTCATAGTCTTTTTAAGGATGTCCAACTTTACCCGTTTAAATTTGTCCTTTACCCATTTTACTGTCTTTGCAGGACTGATAACCTTGTCCTGATCGTAGGTATATGTTTTTATAGCGTCTTGTAAAATAATACTAGATGGCATCATGAATATCCCTTTTGGGATTTAAGGAACAAATAATGGTGCGTCGTCCCTTATTATCTTCCCCTTTTCGTCTAAACCTGCCTCACCGGGAACGGATCTTAAATACTTGGGAAGCGAAAACATGTGACGGTGACACTCTCCATCGTAAAACTTCAATCTACTTTTTACTCTTTCACCAATAAGACGGTCTACCTCATCGCTTGAAGGGACAAGAGGGTCTATAGTCTCAGATGCCATAATAAATCCCCAAGCTGAGCCGAAACAGGGAATGAAGGCGGTATACATCCTTACCTTTAAAAATATTTCCTCCAAGGTTCTCTTTACCGATAGGAGACATAGGAGATTACCAATCTTGGCAAGCCCAGCCTGAGCAGCAATAATCCCATTTGTAGCTAGCTTCTTTTTTGCAATTTCATAAAACTCCTTAGTATAAAGTAAATATGAGGGTCCTTTTTTAATGGGGTCGGTCACATCTATAATTATTACATCAAAAATTTGATTTGTGTCTTCAAGGTACTTCCTTCCATCTCCAAATTTCAACTTTACCTTTGGGTCTAAAAATGA
>DTXE01000337.1 GCA_012962595.1 Syntrophaceae bacterium
GGCATATCCGGCAAGAGAAAGAGTCACCAAAAACATGAACAAAGCCTTGAATTGTACCCTCATGGTCTGCAAGATCTAGATGTCTCCCATTTATTTGATCCAGCATCAATTGAACACCACGCAGAAACATATCTCCATAATGGGTAAGGCCCTCTTGGTTAATCCTGATGAGAGCGATCTTTATAGGCTCATCTTCCTTAATTATTTCACTTTCCTGTTCGCCTCCATCTCTAAAGAAGATATAGCCTAATACCATTATAACCAAAACCATCCCTATTACATATCTGCCCAGGCGGACCCTATGTATCTTTCTTGCATAAACCAAGGATTATACCCTCTTTTTAAAAGAGACCCTAATAGGTGTTCTATTTAGTCCAGCTTCTCTCCTGATTTTATTTAATAGATATCTGGCATAATAGGCATTGACCCCCTCAGGATAATTTACAAAGGCCACAATGGTAGGAGGCTTGATGGATATTTGGGTAGCATAAAAGAGTTTCAATCTTTTCCCATCAACTCGTGGAGCCTTGTGAGTCTTTACCATCTCCTTCATAAGTTGGTTCAATTTATGGGTGGATATTCTGGAACAATACTCATTAAAAACCCCATCTATGAGCTTAAAAATTCCCATTATTCCCTTACCCTTCAAGGCAGAGACAGTGATTACTGGAGCGAAATCTATAAACCTAAGCCCTGTTTTTACCTTATTCAGTACGTATCTGCGAATTTCAGCCTGGCTTTGGATTAAATCCCATTTGTTAATGACTATAATTATTCCCTTTCCCCTTTCAAGTGCATACTCTGCAATCCGCTTATCCTGATTGGTCACCCCTTGGGTAGCATCCAGCAAGATAAGGGCGATATCCGAGCGGTCGATACTCCTTAATGCCTTGACCACACAATATTTTTCTAACTTCAAGGAAATCTTTTGCTTTCGCCGTATGCCTGCGGTATCAATAAAAAGATATCCCTTTTCACCCATTTTGATCACACTATCGATGGCATCACGAGTGGTTCCCGGCATTTCGCTAACCACCAGGCGTCTATATCCTAAGATTCCATTAATAAGGGATGACTTACCCACATTGGGCCTGCCCACTACTGCCACCCTTACTAATTCGCCTTCTACCTCCTCTTCCATTGAAGGCAAAACCGATAGTACCTTATCCATTAAATAGGAGACCCCATGGCCATGGGTAGCGGATATGGGAAAGATAGTATCTACCCCCAAACTATAAAAATCTTGAATCCTTTCCTGGTGTTTCGGGTGGTCTATCTTGTTTACTGCCAAAAATGTGGGTTTCCCTGCCTTTCTCAGTCTATCTATAATATCCCTATCAGTAGGGTTAAGTCCTTCTTTACCATCGGTTAAAAGGATGAGAACATCTGCTTCCTCAATGGCTAACTCAATTTGCTCATTTATCTGGGCAATAAATCTATCCTTGTTAAGTGGTTCAAACCCCCCGGTATCCACAATGGTCAATGATACCCCATCCCAGGTCACATCTGCATAATTCCGATCTCGGGTCACTCCGGGCAAACTTTCCACAATGGCCTTTTTCTCCCTGCACAGCCTATTGAAAAGGGTAGATTTACCCACATTGGGCCGACCCACAATAGCTATTAGTGGTCTCATTTTTTAAAAAATAAAGTAGCCAGTATTCAGGATCAAATTCAAAATTTAGACACCATATACCAGAAAAGAGCCCAGAAGTCATCAAAAGAAGGAGAAAAATAGGGAGAAAAATAGGGACACATCCCATTTTTGAGAAAAATAGTGAGAAAA
>DTXE01000338.1 GCA_012962595.1 Syntrophaceae bacterium
CATAATGATAAAGCAGTTATCGGAGCTGATAAATTAAATTTTAGGACTCTAGAAGAGATAAGAAAAATAAAATTAGAGTTAAAATCTGTAATAGAGAGTGAGTTAAAAGAGAGAGAATTAACTCAAGTTCAAGGAATTAGGAATAGAGTATACACTTGAAATGATAGAAAGAAACAAAAGACACTCTTGTTATAGATAGAGAACTTGTAAAAGATTTAGACCAGAGGAAGTTTTTATCTATTAAAAATCTTGCATTACTTAACGGGGAAAAGGATTTAGGATTTAGTATTTCAATCTATGATGGCCTGTTTGAGTGAAAAAATAAAGTCTCCCACAGCTGGAATAAGCTTGTCATCACCTATATGTCTCTCAATGACTTTTATTAGGGCACTACCAACCACTATCCCATCTACATGAGGGGCAAGAAACCTCACCTGATCAGGGGTAGAGACCCCAAATCCCACCGCTACCGGTTTATTGGTATATTTCTTCACCAATTTAAGGCAGGCAATAAGGTCGGAAGGAAGTTGCTTTCTGGTACCAGTTACTCCGGTGACTGAGACGTAATATATGAACCCATGGCTTAATTTGACTATCTTTTCTATCCTGTCTGGAGGGCTGGTGGGTGCAACTAAAAATATGGTGTAAAGACCTAGAGGATCGGCTATCCTCTTCCACAAGGTAGCCTCCTCTGGAGGTAGGTCTGGGATTATAACTCCATCAACTCCCAGTTTTGCAGCCTGAACTCCAAACCTCTCCAGGCCAAAATGGTAGATAGGATTGTAGTAACCCATGAGCACCAGAGGTATCTGGGTCTTACATCTCAGTTTCTCTACTAAGGAAAAGATACCTTCTAAATTTACACCTTGCTTCAGCGCCCTCTGTGAGGCTGCCTGGATGGTAGGACCATCGGCTAAGGGATCTGAGAAGGGCATACCCAATTCGATGATATCCGCCCCTCTTCTGCCTATTTCCAAAACCAAACCATAGGTGGTCTCCATATCCGGGTCACCTGCGGTCACAAAGGGAATCAAAGCAGGAATACCTTTCTTTGTTAGCTGCCTGAATACTACATCGATCCGATTCAAAGTTGCACTCCTAATCTCTCTGCCACCGCATCCACATCCTTATCACCCCTGCCTGATAGATTTATGATGAGGATAGTATCTTTACCTAAGTTTGGGGCAATCTTCTGAACATAGGCAATAGCATGAGCACTCTCTAAGGCAGGGATTATGCCTTCTGTTTGGGAGAGGAGTTGAAATGCAGATAGGGCCTCCTCATCTGTAACGGTAACGTATTCTGCCCTTCGTATCTTTTTGTAGTAGCTGTGCTCAGGACCTACCCCTGGATAGTCAAGCCCTGGCGCAAAGGAGTGGGCCTCCAATACTTGACCATCCTCATCCTGCAGAAGGTAACTTAGGCTTCCGTGCAGTATGCCTACGGAACCTTTAGCTAAGGTTGCAGCATGTTTATGGGTATGAAGGCCCAAGCCCGCTGCTTCCACGCCGATCATCTTGATATCTCTATATTTGAAGAAAGGGTAAAACATTCCTAGGGAATTGCTACCTCCTCCCACACAGGCAACCAGAATATCAGGAAGCCTTCCCTCCTTTTTCAAGATTTGCCTTTTGGTCTCTATTCCAATCACCGACTGAAAGTCTCTGACCATTGCAGGATAAGGATGTGGTCCCACTACGGACCCAATAATATAATGGGTATTTCTAACGTTGGTCACCCAATCTCTTATGGCCTCATTTATGGCATCTTTAAGGGTACAGCTTCCTGAGTGTACAGGAATGACCCTAGCTCCTAGTAGCTTCATACGGAAGACGTTCAAGGATTGTCTTTTAATATCCTCAGTCCCCATGTATATGTCACACTGCATTCCGAACATAGTGGCTACGGTGGCGGTGGCTACCCCATGCTGGCCTGCACCGGTCTCGGCAATAATCCTTTCTTTTCTCATGCGTTTGGCAAGTAGTGCCTGTCCTAAGGTATTATTGATTTTATGGGCTCCGGTGTGACACAAATCTTCACGCTTTAGGTATACCTTCGGCCCTTTGAGGTCTTTGGTAAGTTCCTCAGCAAAATAGAGGGGGGTAGGTCTTCCAGCATATTCCCTCCTGTAATAATTAAGCTCCTTCTTGAATTGAGGATCCTTTTTACAAAACCTATATGCCTCTTCTAGTTCCTTAAGGGCACTCATCAATGTCTCTGGGACGAATTTTCCACCAAATAATCCAAAGTGACCCCTTTTATCCGGCAGCATAATCTGCCTCCTTTACTTGAGTGATAAACTCTTCCAGAAGCCTATAGTCCTTTTTACCCGGCAGGGATTCAACACCGCTACCCACATCAACCCCATAAGGTCTTACCTCCAAAATGGCATCCTTAACGTTATCGGGTCTCAGTCCTCCG
Source organism: Syntrophaceae bacterium (assembly GCA_012962595.1). Lineage (GTDB taxonomy): Bacteria > Desulfobacterota > DTXE01 > DTXE01 > DTXE01 > DTXE01. The sequence goes on from DTXE01000338.1 coordinate 2,422, forward strand.
GAAAGGATAATTGGCCCGAATTTCTTTGATTTTATGGCCAATTTCCAATCAAATGTCCTTCCAGTACCTCCCCTTATTCCCTTCTTATATGTATCCAGTAAAAAGGCATCTGCCCACCTTTGATAGTGGGGGATTTCTTTTAAACTCATTTCATCCTTGATTCTAAATGCCTTTATTATTTTGTGTGGAAATAGATTGCAATACTCAGGTGTTTCTGAGCCATGGAATTGCAGGGTATTAAGACCACAATGGCTTGCGATCTCCTTTACTATCTCTTCTTTTTCGTCCACAAATACCCCTACAATGCCTATTATGGGTGGCAAATTCAAGATAATTTTTCTTGCCTTATCAGGCTCGATCTTCCTAGGACTTTCAGCGAATATAAACCCCAGTGCATCAACCCCCAGGGAGATGGCGGCCTTGGCATCCTCAATATTTGTTATACCACAGATCTTTACTCTAGTTCTCAAGAGTCTCCCCCTTGAGCGACCTCAATTTCTTGCCCACGTTTTGGGCTCTCATCAGGGTTTCTCCAATTAGAAAGGCATTTACTCCGGCCTGTTTTAGGAGAGTAATATCACCAAAATCTTTGATACCACTTTCGCTCACCAAGATTTTGGAAGGAGGTATCATTTTTGCTAGTTCTATGGTAGTATTCAGATATACCTTAAATGTATTAAGATCCCTATTGTTAATTCCAATGATTGATGCATGGGTTGCAAGGACCTTGTTTAAGTCATCCTTAGTATGAACTTCCACCAAGCAGTCTAGGCCTAGTGTATGTGACAGTGTCAGAAAATTGACCAAATCTGCTTGGGATAGAATAGCAGCCATCAAGAGAATGGCATCTGCTCCATAGGCTTTGGATTGATAGATCTGATATGTGTCGATAATAAAGTCTTTACGCAAAATGGGTATGGTACTTGATTCCCTCACCCTAGAAAGAAATTCTATATCCCCTTGGAAAAATTTATTGTCCGTCAAGACGGAAATGGCCGATGCTCCATGGGCCTCATAGGTCTTTGCGATCTCCACAGGATCAAAATCTTCACAAATTACACCTACAGAGGGCGATGCCTTCTTAATCTCTGCAATGATATGGATTTTATCAGAGGGGGATAAGGCATTTTTGAAATTCCGTCCATCCTGCCGATTGAGGCACCGTGCCTTCAATGAGTCTAAGGAAACCTTCTCTTTAAGAGCCTTCACCTCTTCTTTTTTATGGGTTATTATATTATCTAGTATCAATTTGACCTCTAGTCATCTGAACCAAGTGGTTAAGTTTTTGCATGGCCTTCCCAGAGTCAATAGATTCCCGGGCCATTTCAACACCCTCTTTTAGGTCTCTCACCACATCCGCAGCCAGAAAGGCCGCAGCCGCATTTAAAAGGGTCATATCCCGCTTAGCACCAGTCTCCCCTTTGAGAATACTTAAGACAATCTGGGCATTTATTCTAGAATCGCCTCCCCTTATATGGTCTACCATGGCCCTTTGAAGTCCAAAATCTTTGGGTTCTACATAATATGAAAAGACCTCACCCTCTTTCAGCTGACTGACCTTTGTTTTTCCAGTGATGGTAATCTCATCAAAATTTCCTTCACCGTAAACCACCAGAGCCCCCTTTGAGCCCAGGTTTTTTAGGACATATGCCAGGGTATCTGTAAGGGATGGTTCATATACCCCAAGAACCTGCACATTGGCCCCAGCCGGATTGGTCAAGGGACCTAATATGTTAAATATGGTTCTAATACCTATCTCGGTCCTTGGCCCTTTGGCATATCTCATGGCACTATGAAATCTGGGGGCATAAAGGAAGCCGATACCGATTTCCTTAATGCATCTTTCAACTACCTCTGGACCCACATCGATAGTGACTCCCAAGGCCTCCATGACATCAGCACTCCCACAAAGACTGGAGACTGACCTATTACCATGCTTGGCTACCTTTAAACCTGCCCCTGCCACCACAAATGCCACAGTGGTAGAGACATTGAAAGTCCCAGAGTTATCACCTCCTGTTCCACAGGTGTCAATCAATACCTCCCATCCCCCATCCACCTTTAAGGCCTTGCTTCTCATAACCTTGGCTGCCCCTGTGATCTCATCTATGGTTTCGCCCTTCATTCGTAAAGCCGTAAGGAATGCACCAATCTGGGCAGATGTAGTCCTCCCTTCCATGATTTCTTCCATAACACTTATCATTTCTGGCTCACTTAGGTTCAAGCCGGCAGCAACCTTTTTAACCATATCCTTGATCACCATGTCACTTCACCCCTAGAAAAGTTATTGGTCTTGTTTTTGCTTATCTTATTACTAACTTTATTGGCGGCATACAAGAGGAAGACGAGAGATATCGCAACAATGCTTATAATGAAAAACATA
>DTXE01000339.1 GCA_012962595.1 Syntrophaceae bacterium
AGAAGATAGAGCTGGTCATGATAGGCGTTATGCAATAGATGCAACAAAGATTGAAAATGAACTTGGATGGAAAGCTGATGAGAATTTTGATACAGGTATCATAAAAACGATAGATTGGTATTTGATGCTTGGGATTTGGAATTTAAAAAAAAGGAGCTAGCAAAAAACCCTCCTGCATGCAAATAAGAGGCCATTTTCACATGAAGAATCAATGTCTGAAAAATTTGACTTTTAAGAAACGACCTATCTTAACTTCCCCAGCTTCGGCCACACCCCCTCCCTATGCAGCCCCACCGCCACCACCTCCAAAGGAAACTGGAGCTATTTTTGCAAGCAGTTAAAACTGCTTCTTCTGGGACTAACTTAACCCGATTAATGCTAGGTTTATGATATGGCTTCTTTAATTTCTTTTGGATTTTTTCTCACCTCCTTTATACCGAATGCCTCTGCCCGTAGATGAGCAATCTGGCAGAGGTATTTTACGGGCATTTCTATATTATTATTTTCTAACTGAGCCCATCCCGGACACTGATCACACAAGGAAAATAAATCACATCTGGCACAATTATATTCACTCTTTGGTTTTTGAGCTCTGATTTCTGGAAACAGATTGTACCAACCCCCTCTGAATTTACCTTGCTTAAGATTAAAATTCGGATTTTTTACCATTCCACAAATTTGCAATTTACCATAAGGGTCAATATGGAAGGATGCTAGCCCTGCTCCACAGTTGTAAATAATTTCTGGATTACCTGGACCCAGAAACTTCTCACAAAACTCCTTCCATTCTCTGAGGCGATCTTTATCCTTGAGGTCAAGTTTTACCACTTCCTGTGGGGCAATCCTGTATTGACACGGTTGTTTATCACCATCCAAGCGAGGATTGATGATGGGATCAAATCTAAAATCCAAACCCAGATTGTGAGCATATCTTTTTATATCCCAAATCTCGTGCAAATTAATGGTCATGACCGTTGTCTTCAGCTTAAGAGGAATTTTTTTCTCTAAAAGTAAATGAATACCCTCTATACAACGATCAAATGACCCGCGTGTTCTGGTAACACTTTCGTAAGTCTCTTTAGTTATGCCATATAGGCTTATTTCTACAGAGAAGGGTGGCCATTCTTTAAGGTAGTTAGCAATTTCAGGAGTAATTAGGGTGCCATTAGTAAAAAGAATGATAATAAGACCCTTCTTCTTGGCGTAGGTATAAATATCAATAAAGTCCTTCCGGATTAAAGGCTCACCTCCAGTAAAGAGCAACCAAAGGCATCCTTGCTCCACCACCTGGTCTATAATATCACAAATCTCTTCATAGTTTAGTTCCTTTCGGGCTGCTACTTTATTACTGGCTGCTAAATTACAATAACAATGTACACAGTTTAAATTGCAGCGATAGGTTATCTCTATAGTTCCATCTAGAGGAATCCTTTTTGCTACAACTTTAGAATGAATGTCATCACTAAATTTTCGATAATCAACTTCGGGTATGGATGAGCATTCCATAGCTTACCCTTCAATTATAGCCTTTATTTCCTCTAATTGCTGCAAATACTCTACTATGTCTTTTTCAGCCTC
>DTXE01000340.1 GCA_012962595.1 Syntrophaceae bacterium
AGCTCCTCCAATCTATAGGCAGGAGGGTTTCTTTTTTGCTAGCTCCTTTTCTTTAAATTCCAAATCCCAAGCATCAAATACCAAACATTGTTTGGAATTTGGGATTTGGAATTTGGAATTTGAGATTTGGGATTTGGGATTTTGAATTTTAATCTCTGCCTATATTGCATCTTCGTACTTCTTTGTGGCCCAAAGTCATGAGGTTTTCACCTTAGGGAGCGAAAAGGATTTTTTCAGAGCCCTCCTTCAGTATATTAGGTATTGTAATAAAGTGGTTACTCCAAAATATTTGACCATCATCAACAGGGCAAGACCCACGGTAGCCATTATCATATCCCGTTCCCTTTTAAGCGCCTTAAAAAAGAGAAATGCATGGGGGGATTTATGAGGATATGGTATAATAGATGGAATCCACCTGCGGATACTTCCTTTGTATCTTAGATATGTATCTCCATGTATCTTCTTGAGTCTGTCTTCCTCCCATAGTACCATGGGTTGATATCCTATAAAGAATAGGAAGATATAGATAGGTATGAACCACAGTAATCCACTCATGATCACAATTCCCAGTCCAATCAAAAAACTTCCTAAGTAGGAAGGATTCCTTACATAAGCATATGGTCCGGCGGTCACCAAAATATTGAGGGTAACATTGCTATCCCTAATCCCCACGCTCCATACCCTTATGCACTCACCCAACAGGATGAATGGTAGGGAAACCTGCCAGTTTAGGGGGCTATAGAGCCATTTGTGATAATTACACACTAATAGAAAGAAAATGATAGGGATTAAGAGTGTACGCCATCTTTTTCTGAATGACCACTCCCCAATTCTAAGCACATAATTCTCAGTAATGTCCAATCTATCCCTCATGCCTCAAAAGCCTATAGGCTACTAGAGCCACCTTCCGAGAGGCGCCTCCTGCCCCCAATCTATCCTTCACCCGTTTCAGCTTTTCTTTTATACTGTTGGCCACCAGTTCATCTCCAAGAATCTTGAGACATTCAGTGGCAATTCTATCCGGGGTTGCTTCATCTTGAATCAATTCTGGAACCACCCTCTCGCCAGCAATTAGATTTACCATACCGATATGATTTACCTTAACCAACCTTCTAGCTATAAAATAGCTAAGCGGTGAGACCTTATAGATAACCACCATAGGGGTGTTCATAATGGCCGCCTCTACTGTGGCTGTACCTGAGGCAGTAATTATTAAATCACATGCATTCATTACATCATAAATGTAACTATCGGTGACCTTAAGGTCTTTGACATGGCTAGGGATCAATGGTTCTATATCAGGCCTTCCTAAAGTAGGGGCAATGGACAATATAAACTGAACATCAGGTAAGGCCTCTTTTAGTATTTTAGCAGCTCCTAACATAGAGGGTAACATTCTTCTTATCTCACTGCCTCGGCTTCCCGGAAGTAAGGCGATGGTGGTTTTATCCTCCCTTAGACCAAGTCGCCTTCTGGTCTCTTCCTTTAGAGAAATTGGCCGTACAATATCCAAAAGTGGGTGGCCCACAAATTCCACATCCACATTATATGTCCTATAAAAGGCAACCTCAAACGGGAATATCACCACCATCTTATCCACAAATCTAGCGATGTTCCTTACTCTCCCCTTTCGCCAGGCCCAAACCTGGGGACTGATGTAATACATAACAGGGATACCATATTTTTTCGCTACCTTGGCTAATGGGAGATTGAAATCAGGGTAATCTATAAGGATGAGAAGGTCAGGTTTGTGGGTTTTCAGAAAATGTCTTAGGTATGTGAAGGCCTGAAGGATCTTTGCTAGACTTACAATTACCTCAAAAATCCCCACTACTGCCAGATCTTTGGAATCAAACCACACATCCACACCAGCAGACCTTAAGGCCCTACCACCAATTCCACCAAATGCCACCTTTGGATCGATCTTTTTGATCTCTCTAACCAGACTGGCCCCGTGGAGGTCGCCCGATGCCTCTCCAGCCACAATTATTACATTTTTAGAACCCATATAAATGATTTCTTGCCCAATTACCCTTATCTTAAGGCATTTCTTAGCATACGGTGTCTAAAGACACAAGGGGCAATTTCTTTAATTCTTTCCCTTAGATCCTTCAATCTAGTATAATTTAATAGGGAGTTTTTGAGAATTGAATCTGCTACAGGTACTCATCCAATCAGCAAATCAAACACTACATCTAGTGCCCAGTGTGCTTCTCATCATGTTTATAGCTTTGGTTGGCACTCAAGTGTTGATGCAGCTTGGGTTTTTCAGGAAGTTAGAGCCTATAGGAAGGCCTCTGGCCTTAGCAGCTCACCTCCCGTGTGAAAGCTCTATAGCCTTTATTTCGTCCATAGGGTCAACCTTGGCAGCCAACACCATGATAGCCAAGTTTTATGAGGATGGGACCATAAACCGAAAAGAGGTCACTTTATCAGCTATCCTTAATACCACCCCCGTGTACTTGAGAGAAGGCCTTACCTATCAATTAGCGGTGGTACTCCCAGCCCTGGGGACAAAAGTTGGATCTGTTTATTTCCTTACCTTTCTTCTTGTGGGAGTGGTAAAAATCCTCTTTGTGATTGTTTATGGAAGGATGACCCTTAAGCGCAGAGAGGTCCTGGTTTGTCCTACCACTAACCAATGGCAAAAACCAGGTTTAGGGAATGCCCTATCTAGTGCCATAAAAATTCAGAAGAGGACTTTCATAAAAATCGCAACTATATTCACAGGTCTGACCTATGTTACATTATTTTCTATCAATGCCGGCCTTCTAACCTGGGTATCCCAGTATATATCACCTCTCACCATGAAATTGTCCTTACCTGCATCTACTGTAATTCCCATGGGAACCTTTGTGGTAAGCCCCTTAATGGGCGTTACCTCTATTGGTGCATTGATAAGGAGCGGGGAGATAACTGAATACTATGGGATTCTGGCCTCCCTTCTTGGCGGTTTCCTCATGGTACCGGTATTTTCCTTAAAACACAGCCTACCCACTTATAGCTCCATTTTTGGTTTTAAGCTAGGTATATCAATCCTGGCTATTTCCACGGGGTTGGGAATGCTGGTGAGAGGGGGGATTTTCTTTCTTTTCCTTCTGCTGGGACCGTTATAGATATTTTTCTAACAATATCTCTGCGATCTGAACGGCGTTGAGAGCTGCTCCTTTTCGGATATTGTCTGACACGATCCACATATCGATCCCATTTTCTATAGATGGATCTTCCCGAATCCTGCCCACAAATACCTCATCGCGCCCTGCAGCATGTATTGCCAGAGGATATTGGAAATGACCAGGATCATCTACCACCTTTACACCTGGTGCCTTAGAAAGTATTTCTCTTACCTCGTGGGGCAGAATCTTTTGCTCAGTTTCAATATTAACCGACTCAGAATGTCCTAAGATCACAGGCACCCTCACTGTGGTAGCTGTAATTTTTATGGAATCATCTTCCATAATCTTCTTGGTCTCATTGATCATCTTTATCTCTTCCTTAGTGTACCCATTATCCATGAAGACATCGATATGTGGCAGGCAATTAAAGGCTATTTGATGAGGATAGACCTTGCACTCCGCAGGTTCAGAGTCAAGTGTAGCCCTGGTTTGATTTAAAAGTTCATCAATGGCCTTTTTGCCTGTCCCAGAAACCGATTGGTAGGTAGATACCACTATTCTCTTAATCCTTGCAACATCATGTATAGGTTTTAGGGCCACCACCATCTGTATGGTTGAGCAATTAGGATTGGCAATAATACCTTTATGCTGTGCAATGGCGTGAGGATTTACCTCTGGAACCACCAGTGGTACCTGAGGATCCATCCTAAAGGCACTGGAGTTATCCACTACCACACAGCCAGAGGCAGCTGCTATAGGGGCATAGGTTTTACTCGCCGAAGCCCCTGCTGAAAAAAGGGCGATATCTATATCCTTAAAGGACTCTTCTTCTAGGAGTTCCACTCTCTCATTTTTCTGCCTAAATGGCAGCACAGTTCCGGCTGAACGGGTAGAGGCCAATAACTTAAGGTGGCCTACTGGGAAACCTCGACTTTCCAAGATCTTAACCATCTCGTTTCCTACGGCTCCCGTGGCACCTGCCACAGCCACATTTACCCTACTTCTCACCTACTTTCCTCCCTTAAGCACTCCTTATATATTTGGCCACCAAATCACCTACCTCGCTGGTGGTATGTCCCATTTTACCACACTCAAGGCTCTTAAGGTGATTTTGAATAACCTTGATTATAGCGCTCTCTACTGTCTGAGCAGCCTCTTGTTCTCCAAGATTCTCTAGCATCATCTGGGCTGCAGAGATTGCAGCCAAGGGATTAATCACATTTTTACCCGCATATTTAGGGGCAGATCCCCCAATGGGCTCAAACATGGAGACCCCTTGGGGGTTAATATTGGCACCGGCAGCAATCCCCATCCCTCCTTGAATAATGGCCCCCAGATCGGTAATTATATCACCAAACATATTATCAGTCACCACTACATCAAACCATTCTGGATTCTTGATCATCCACATACATAAGGCATCCACGTGGGCATAGTCACACTTAATCTCCGGGTATTCCTTTGCTACCTCATAAAACACCCTTTCCCATAGGTCAAATGCGTAAGTTAATACATTGGTCTTGCCACATAAAGTCAATTTTCTCTTTTTATTTCGCCTTTTGCATAGAGAAAAGGCATACCTTACACACCTCTCCACCCCTTTTCTGGTATTTATGGATTCCTGAATGGCTACCTCATCTGGTGTTCCATATCTCAAAAATCCACCCACCCCGGTATAGAGACCTTCTGTATTTTCCCGGACCACCACAAAGTTTATATCATTAGGTCCCTTATCCTTCAGGGGGCAACTTATCCCAGGCAAAAGAACCACAGGTCTTAAGTTTATGTATTGATCAAGGTCAAACCTTAGCTTTAGCAATATCCCCTTCTCTAAAATACCTGGCTTTACCTTTGGATGGCCGATAGCACCTAAATATATGGCATCCATTTGCCTAAATTCCCTTATGGCTGAATCTGGCAGGACCTCGCCGGTCTTGAGATACCTTTCTCCACCAAAGTCATAGGTTGTGAAGTTGAATGTGGCACCGGTCTTCTCAGACACAGCCATCAACACCTTGAGGCCCTCGGTAATCACCTCAGGCCCAGTTCCATCTCCAGGTATTACCGCTATATTATAGGTTTTGGCCATAAACTTCTCTATTGAGTTAAGTCAACACCTTCCCTTTGGCTATATGTTTCAGGAGCCCACCGTCTTTCACAATTTCCTGTAGAAAAGGGGGTATGGGCTGTGATCGAAAAATCTTGCCGTTAGTGACATTTAAGATCTCCCCTGTATCCCAATTTACTTCCACTACATCGCCGGTTTGAATGGCCTCAACAGCCTCTTCCGATTCAAAAATAGGTAACCCTACATTAAAGGCATTTCGATAAAAGATCCTGGCAAAACTCTTTGCTATCACACATGAAATACCTGCAGCCTTGATAGCAATTGGGGCGTGTTCCCGAGATGAGCCACAACCAAAATTCTTTCCCGCAACTATTAAATCCCCTTTGGCCATGTTCTTTATGAACTGGGGATCGGCATCCTCCATACAATGATTTGCAAGGGCCTTTGGATGGGATACATTGAGATAGCGTCCTGGGATAATGGCATCGGTATTGATATCATCCCCGAATTTCCAGGCCTTACCTTTAATCTTCATCTTTAAAAACTTACCATAAGCCTGGTAATTAGGTCAAGGCAAAGATCGCTATTTTTCCCACTGAATTGGTAAGTAAAACCAGTCTCAGCTCTATTTGACATGGTAGGCCGTTTTGATATATAGGTCATACAGACTGAATTTAAGACAGTTGTGAGGGTGTAAGATGAGGCTCGCAAGCTCTTGTTGCCTTTAGGGGTGTGAAATTGATGAGAAAAATAGGGACACATCCCATTTTTCTTGACTATCACTCACTTTGATATTATACCCTTCGCATGCCACGCATAGCAAGGATAATAAGTGGAGATAAGATAACTAAAGAGGCCAAAGAGTTTGCAAAAAAATTATTAGGAGAAAAGAAGTGATAATTGATACACATTGCCATTTGTAACGCCAATAAGGCGCGTTTAACCGATTGAGAGCTTTTAAGGCTTGTTGATTGAGTTGCAAGGCTTAGGGCGTAGACTATGGAAACAGGGAGTACGACACAGATACGAGGAACCGCCAGCCCAACGGGCAAAGTCGGGGCGGTCGTAATCGTAGGAGCCGGGATTGCGGGCATGCAAGCGGCCCTTGATGTGGCCAACTCCGGTTTCAAGGTTTATCTCGTGGAAAAGAATCCGAGCATCGGTGGCAACATGGCCCAACTCGATAAAACATTTCCCACCAATGA
>DTXE01000341.1 GCA_012962595.1 Syntrophaceae bacterium
ATAGTGACAATAGGTTATACCTGGGAATCAAGTTTATCCTTAACATTGTCAGGAACTTATCTTACTTTTTTGTCCCTAGTAACTGTCAAACCTGAGTCATAATAAATTACGATATACCATGGAATCCCGCACGCCTTGAGCAGAGAATGGGTAGAATTCATCGTATAGGGCAAAAACGAGATGTTTATATATTCAATTTTGTAGCGGAAGAATCAATTAGCGGAAAACCAATAATTGAAGGTAAGGTTTTGAGAAGGCTATTAGAGAAACTGGAAAAGATAAAAGATGCTTTAGGAGAGGATAGAGTTTACGATGTTATAGGTGAAATTCTCTCTCTGAATAAAGTGGATTTAGCAGAGATTCTAAGGGAAGCAGCCTACAATCCCCACCGGCTTGAAGAATATCTGGAAGTTATTGAAAAAATTGACCCTGAGAAACTGAAGAAATATGAAGAAATGACTGGAATTGCCTTAGCTCGTGCATATGTGGATTTCAACAGTTTCCAGAAGAAAAACTTTGAGGCAGAAGAGAAAAGGCTTATGCCCGAGTATGTAGAGAAATACTTCCGAAGTTCAGCAGAACTATCAGGATTAAAGGTTGAGAAAAGAGCAGACGGTTTATTACGAATACCCTATGTTCCCGCTTCTTTCCGCTCTGAACAACTGGAGTCTATAAGACATTTTGGAAAACCCGAGCAGGAATATAAAAAAGTTACTTTTCATAAGGAGGACCTGGAGAAAGATACGCATATTGATGCTGTTCTTCTGAGCCCTGGTCATCCGCTTTATGCAGTGGTTGATGAAAAGTTATTGTCGAAATTAAGGGAATTAAAGGGCAGATGTGCTGTATTTTTGGATTTAAATACACAAGAACCCTACTGGATTCACTTCTTAGAGTTCAGTATTGTTGATGGGAAGGGCAATACAATTCATAAAGAACTATCAGCAGTAAGAGAGAACAAAGATGGAAAATGCTTTTTAATTCCACCTGACATTATTCATGACCTTGGCAATTATCAAGAACCTTTTGAGAACCTGCCTGAGTTTGACATTGAAAAGGTTAAGGACTATTTGATGGCAAATTATCAGTTAGAAAAAAGACAAGAGATGCTAAAAGAGAGACAAAAGAACGCAAAAATTGTCAAAGAATATCTTGAAAAGTCTTTTAATGCAAGAATATTTGCTACTGAAAAAAAGATAATGAATGCAAAAGCCAAAGTCATAGATGGTGAACAAATGGACATTGCAAGATTAGAAAAAGAGAGAGAAGATTTGATAAGAGCGAAGGAAGAGAAGATGATAAATGTTGAAAATTTAACCATTGTTCGAACTGGCCCGATGAGTCATTTAGCTTCTTTTTATGTCTTACCACCTGGCAAGATTCCTCAAATCTCAGAATTTGTAGAATCAGAAGAAGAGAAGGATAGAAGTGAAAAATCTGCAATGAAAATAGTTATTGAGTATGAAAAAGACAGAGGCTGGGAACCTGAGGATGTATCTACGAAGAAATTGGGCTTTGACATCAGAAGTTTAAGTCCGGCAGACCCCAAAACAGGTCATAGAGAGGTTCGGAGAATTGAAGTAAAAGGTAGAAGAAAAGGGGAGAATATCAGGCTAACTGTAAATGAGTGGCTTAAAGGAAAACAGTTAAAGGATACTTACTGGCTATACGTAGTATGGGATCCAACAGAACCCAACTACGAAATAAAAACAATCCCAGACCCTATAAATAAACTTGAATACGCAGCAAAAGAGATAAAAGCAATAAGCCATTACGAGATTGATGGAAAAGAGATTGAAAAATTCAGGGATTAAAAATGGGATTTAAAATAGGACTGGCAGAAAAAAGGAAGGAAAGATTGGAAAGGGAACTTAATCGACTCGTTCCAGAGATTATAAGGTTGGGAGTTGAAAAGATAATATTATTTGGTTCATTGAGTTCTAATGAAATTCATAAAGCAAGCGATATAGACCTTGTTGTTGTCCAGAAGACTAAAAAGAGGTTTTTAGAGAGACTTGATGAATTCTACAACTATTTAAAACCAAATGTAGCAGTAGATATATTTGTTTATACCCCTGAGGAGTTCAATGGAATGAAGGATAGAAATTCGTTTATAAAATATGCACTAAATAAAGGGAGAATAATTTATGAAAAATAGAAAGGAAGGTGCAAAAAGGTGGCTCTTGCAAGCATTACAGGATTTAGATGATGCAAAATTTAACCTCTCAGGAAAAAAGAATAATATTGCCTGTTTTCTTGCCCAGCAATCAGCAGAAAAGGCATTGAAAGCATTTCTTATTTTCAAGGGCGCAGAAGAGGTATGGGGACATTCTGTTGGTGAACTATGTAAAGATGCACAAAATTTTGATGGTGAGCTTGGTAAAATACAGGATATATCCCGCTCCCTTGACAAATATTATATACCCACCCGCTACCCGAATGCTCTACCAGGAGGAATTCCTTCTGAGGTGTTTGATGAAGGCGATGCTCAAAAGGCTATATCAATGGCTGATAAGATTATCAATTTTATAAAAACTAAAACAGAAGGTGAATTATGAGCGATAAAAGGTTGATTGAAGATTTTTTGCCGATAAGAGAGATAAGCAAAGAATCAGCAAGGGAAAAATCCATAAGGCAGGGACATATCTCAACTTTACATCTCTGGTGGGCTCGCCGTCCATTGGTTGCCTGTCGTGCTGCTGTCTATGCCTCGCTTGTTCCAGCACCGAAAGAGAAGAATGGCAGAGGTCCAAAATCCTTATTTATCCAGAGATTATGTAAATATCCCGCAGATCCCTCTGTTGTAAAAGAGGCAATAAGACACATCTACGAGGCACATGCAGAAAGATTGTCAAAAGAACTCGAAAAAGAAATCACTGCAAAAGATATAGCGGAAGGAGGAAGGACAGGCATCTCGCCTGTAAGTAAGCCAAAAATACTTGATATTATACCCCTCCCCAATGTCAAGACAAAAAACAGGACTGTTTAAGGTGGATCAAATTAGCCTGCTCAAAGTTAGGTTTAAGCTGTTCTTCAAAATATAC
>DTXE01000342.1 GCA_012962595.1 Syntrophaceae bacterium
GGCCAGATCTCTGAGGCTACTGTATTGACCTCCAAGAAGATACCGCAAGGTTACCCTTATAGCCTCTTTTTGATATTCCCTCTCCCCACAAAGGGCGTCAAGAAAGGCCTCATACTTATTTATGTCGAACCTTTGAGGATCAACATTAGGAGAAACCTTAAGGACAAGATCCTGATTCTTGAATATTTTTTTATCTACTACCATAAAGCTGGTCTCCAGATTCTAACAATAAATTCTTGATCCCTTTCTTCAAAATCAGGCTCTCTACCGGTGTGTTCTTTTAGAAGTCTGATCATTCGAGGAATGCCAGTTCCGATTTGAGTCATATATCCCATCTTTGCCAGATAAGAGACGATAAGTTGATTCCTTTCTGAATGAACCCCTAGCTTTATGTTTTCTAGGGTAACAGAATTTGGCAATTTTCCAGGGCTCATAATTTCTAATCTATTATCAAATATGAAGATGCGAATTTGAGAAGGAATATGATAATCACGATGAGCAACGGCATTTACAACTGCTTCTCTCAATACACCCTTTGGTATTTCAAATTTTAACTCATTTTCAAATCCTTCAATCTTAACCTTTGTTTTAAGATATTGATTTAGGATTCTATCTGCACCTTCTATTTGTTCTTCAAGCTTCCCCTCTAAATCCTTTTTTTCAAACTCTTCTCCTATTTCATTACCATAAAACTTTGCTATTGTAATTTTACATACGGGAAAGTGTTTCTGGGGATTTAATCCAAATAGAAGATAGCCACCAACAGTAAAGACTAACTTTTTACCCATTCGTGTTAAAATTTTCATATTCTCCAATAACTTATCCAGGTCAACATTCATATCTTCAATCTTTGTTTGGTAAAAACCTTCAAAAAATCTTCTAAAATAAAGTATGTCCAAGTCATCTATAGAAGTTGTAGGAACCGACAATTCATCATAATAAATGGAACGAGTTGCCTGATAGAGCCTTAGGAGTTCTTCTCTACTTGCTTGTCTTTTACCAGAACTTGTCCTGATATAATATACACCTTTATTTGTCCTGTAAGGCCTTTCTGGCCCTTTGGGTATGTAAATACATAGGATTATTTTGTTATTGACTTTAATTTTTTCTATATTAACGGCGAGAGAAGGTTCACAGTTGTTATAAGAGATATTTTCAATCCTCTGCATCTCTTTATCAGGCCTGGATACACCCTTAATCTCTTTCTTATCAGAAACCCCTAATAGTATTTTCCCGCCTTCAGTATTTGCAAAGGCAACAATCTCAGATGCTAGATCATCAGAGTTAATTTTCTCTTCTTTGAATTCAGTAAACGAATCTTCGCCCTTTTCAATTATCTCTGCTAATTCCTCTTTATCCATTTAAACCTTCTACCAGGATCGCAC
>DTXE01000343.1 GCA_012962595.1 Syntrophaceae bacterium
GATATCAAAAGAGGCTCAGAAACAAGGCAAATCATCCCCTAAAGAGAAGGAGACTAAGGGAGAAGGGCTTAGGATAAGGGAAATTTTGGCTGCCCAAAGGCCCTGTGATGAGACCAGGCAACCCAAAGAGGAGATGGTATCTGATGAATCCCAAGAAGTTTATGATAAGCTCTTTGAGTTTGTAAAAGTGGTCATGGAGGCAGCCAGAGGAAAGAAGGAATTTTCCTTAGAGGATGGGTTCAGGTTGGTCTCTAAAGTTATAGAAGACCATATAATAGATTCCTTATATATAAAGACACTGGCTTACAGAGAACATGAAGATGTGTTAGCCTCTCATTCCGTTAATGTGTTTGTATATGCCATCAAGCTGGGTCTGGGATTGAAATATACAAGGCATCAGCTTATAGAATTAGGCTTAGCCAGTCTGGTACATGATATAGGCATGACCAGTATCCCAGAAGAGATTATCAAAAAGGCTAATCCATTGGATAAAAAAGAATTCAATATCATAAAAACACACCCTTTGGAGGGATATGGGATCATATCAAGTTTGGGCAAAGAATATAACTGGCTAGCTGAGGTCATCCTTCAGGAACATGAGAGGGAGCAGGGCCAGGGATACCCAAAGGGCATAAAAGGTGATGAAATCCATGAATATGCCAAGATTATTGGGATAGCAGATGTGTATGAGACCTTAACCCATCCAAGACCTCATAGAAATGGATGCCTTCCTTATGAGGCCATGAAGGAGATGATGGGGAGCCAAAGGGTCCTATTCTCTCCCAAGATCTTAAAAACCCTCCTTAGCCAACTAACCATGTACCCCCCCTGTAGCTATGTCAAGCTAAATTCAAATGTCATAGGCAGGGTTATCCAGGTTCATAGTGATCGCCCATTTAGACCCACTATAGAGGTCTGGTATGACTCTCAAGGAAGGCCATTAGAGAAAAGGCAGATCATAAATTTATCTGAAGAGCCATTCCTCCATATAACCGAGTGTTTGCATGAGGAAGATTTGCTACTTGAGTAAAGTCTCTTCCCATAGATTCTTTTACCTGCGCATCCTCATACCCTTGCTCGCTATGAGCCTTTTATTTGGATGCGGTACTTCACCAAAGGTTCAAGTTATCAAAGCAGAAGAGTTAAGTCGAGGTCCCACGCTAGTACCCACACCACCTGAGATTCCCTTGCCACCACCGGGTGAAGAAAGAGAAGGACAGGCTTACACTGAAGCATTTGGGATACCAGAGTATATTGTGGGGCCTGGAGATGTTCTGGAGATTTCTATATGGGTGGGTATGGAAGAACAGAAATACACCGTTCCCATTCAACCTGATGGCACCATTACCTTTGCCTATCTGGATAATGTCCAGGTCTCTGGCCTTACCATTAAACAAATTCGCC
>DTXE01000344.1 GCA_012962595.1 Syntrophaceae bacterium
TATCCTGACAACTTCTTTGATGCCATCATCACAGACCCACCTTATTATGACAATGTTCCTTATGCTGATTTATCTGATTTCTTCTATGTCTGGCTAAAACGTTCCATCGGGCATCTTTATTCAGAGCATTTCTCCGGTGAACTAACGCCAAAGAAAAAAGAGATAGTTGCAGATGCTAAAAGATATGGAAACAAAGAAAAAGCAAAACAATTTTACGAAGATATGATGTTTCAATCTTTAAAAGAAGCATGGAGAGTTCTAAAGCCAGACTCCCCTCTGGTTATGGTCTATGCTCATAAAACAACCGCTGGCTGGTCAACGCTTGTTGAAGCTTTGAGAAAAGTTGGGTTTATTATTCAAGAAGCATGGCCTGTTCATACGGAAAGACCAGGAAGATTGCGTGAAATTGGCTCTTCCGCTCTTGCTTCAAGCATCTTCCTTTGTGCAAGAAAAAGAGGGAGGACAGGCGTCTCAGGGGAAAGAGGGAGGGCAGGCGTCTCGCCTGTTGGTTCCTATGAAAACGAAGTTTATCCTCAACTTGAAGAGATTATAAAAGAAAGGGTAAATACACTTTTTTCAGAAGGCATAACCGGTGCAGATCTAGTTATTGCCTGTGTTGGTGCAGGTTTAAAGGCATTTACTCAATTTGAAAGAGTAGAATATGCCAATGGTAAGGAGGTAACATCGGAGAAGTTTTTGCATATAGTAGAAGGGCTTGTTTTAGAAACAATCTTAGAGAAACTATTTGGGGTTTCTATGACAGACGGGACGTCTGTCGTCCCTCTTAAAGGCGTCTCTGATGTAGATGCACAGACAAGATTTTATGTCCTCTGGAGATATACCTATGGCAGGATGGAAGTTGATTCTGGTGAGGCGATAGTCTTTGCCTATCCACAAGGTGTAGAACTTGATGGTCCTATGGGATTATCATCTGGAAAAAATCCATTGCTTGAGAAGAAGAAAAATAAATATAGACTGAGGGATTTCTCAGAAAGAGGCATGGATGAGAAATTGGGGCTTGA
Source organism: Syntrophaceae bacterium (assembly GCA_012962595.1). Lineage (GTDB taxonomy): Bacteria > Desulfobacterota > DTXE01 > DTXE01 > DTXE01 > DTXE01. Next base: position 1,023 of record DTXE01000344.1, read on the forward strand.
TGGTAAA
>DTXE01000345.1 GCA_012962595.1 Syntrophaceae bacterium
GACACCAGGAAACACGCACATGAAATTTTTTAATCTCCTAACTGGCAAAATCTACTCTTTACTCTCTAGGGGAGGAGCTATTTTCAGGTGAAATGGTAAAGATTGGATTATCAGAAGGTATCTTTATTATCCAGCATTTCCTCAAATAATCTATTCGTCTCTTTGAGACCAATGGGTCTGAAATCACCCACAAAATCTCCGATGGTCTCAAGGCATTCTGCAAACTTATCCATATCTCCCTCTTCAACCATCTTGGCTATCTTATTGACAGAATGGAGGAATGTGGTGGCTACCTCCCTTACATAAGGATTTAGGATTTCAATATCCCTATAAAGTGATAAATTCTGGGCAAAGAGTCTTCCCATAATGTTCAATTTCAGTCGATATATGGGTGTGGCATACTCTAGACTCTCATCTATATTCACATTAAGGGTCTTCATAGTGTAAGCCAAGGCAATGGTGCTTAAATGCGTTAGTCCCTGGACAATGGACATCATGCGGTCATGTTCTTCAGGCGTGGTAATCTTTACCTTAACCCCCTTCTCTTTAAGTAAATTGGTAAGCCATGCAAACCACTTATCTCCCCTTCCAGGGCATAAAACTACGGTGTGATTCTTTATAGATCTGGTGTTAGGGCCGAAAAGTGGATGGGTACCTATTACAGATGATTTGGTATGTTTTAGCATCAATTCCATGACCCTAGTCTTTAGGGAACTCACATCCATAAGGAGAGAGTCTTCCCTTATATGAGGGCCGATTTCAGCGATAATCTCTTCCACCACATTTATGGGAACACTCAACACCACAACATCACTCTTTTGCGACAAGTCAAGGGGTCTCAAACTGGTGCGCCTACTGGCAATAAGTGTCTGATAACCTGCGTCTTCAAAAAAACTCACCAGCCGCTGCCCCATTCTGCCTGTTCCACCTATTATTCCTATAGTTAGGTCTTTCATGTGAAAGTAGCTCCTCTTGTTTAAATTCCAAATCCCAAGCATCAAATACCGAATGAATTCAAAACTTAAATATCCAAAATCCAATA
>DTXE01000346.1 GCA_012962595.1 Syntrophaceae bacterium
GAATTGAGATTTGGGATTTGGGATTTTGATTTTTAATCTCTGCCTATATTGCATTTTCATACTTCTTTGTGGCCCAAAGTCATGAGGGTTTCACCTGTTTAATGGAAAGGGGTCTCAGGGCAATTATGCCTGTGGCCTTTGCCAAGTGTGCCTACTGAAACCACTAAATCTTATTTTGTTTCACACCCCGGTTCAAGATATTGAAACCCAAATATATATAATGGAGTCCGGATGCTATGGTAGCCACACCACATATCCAAAAAAGATAGATAGATAGGAACTTCACTGAAAGGCTATAGTTGGTTAAAAGCACATAGATGATAGTATAAAATTGGATGTGAGTAGTCACCTTACTTATGATGGTGGGCTTAGGCTCGAATCGAAACTGGCATATGTAAAATATGGCAAACCCCAACACAATTAATACATCCCTGCTTATCACCAACACAGCCAACCAGGCAGGGATGAATTTCATGATAGCTAGAGTAATGAATGCAGTGGAAAGAAGCAGTTTATCAGCCATGGGATCTAAGTGTGCCCCTAAAGTGGTCTTTCTGTGACAGACCCTGGCTATAAAACCATCTACGGCATCACTTATTCCTGCTATTACAAATACTACTAATGCCTTGGTAAAGGCATGATCCATCAGGTATATCAAAAAAAGCGGAGTAACAATTATTCTAAATATGCTTATAAGGTTTGGAATGTTCAATTCTGGTTTTTCAGTGCAAGATGCAGGATACACCATGCAAGATATAAAAAATGACAAATTCCAAAGCCCAAATGTCAAACAAAAAGAAGGCCTTTGACGGATCACCTAGGCCCTGTTTTGACTTTTTGGTTGATCCATCGCCTTTGCAATTTCATCAGTTATCATTAAGGCAACTTGCAAGGCCCTTCTACCCTCTCTACCAGAGACCATGGGAGGTGTTCTTTCCCTCACGGAACGAATAAAAGTAGCCAGTTCTTCTTGTAAGGAATCACCTTGGGCAAATTTTAGTTCGTTGGTTATTACTTTAGATACCTTGTTTTTTACTCTTTTGACAACAGTGATATTCCGGTGGGCACAATCTACGGAAAGGTATGCGTCCTCTTGAAAAATACGTATTTTGCGCATCTGTTTTCCGGAGATTCGGCTAGCGGTGATATTGGCCACACACCCACTTTCAAAATGTAATCTAGCATTGGCAATATCTATGCTTGAGGACAGGACGGGTACACCTACCGCCTGTATCTCCTTTAAGTTCGAAGAAACAATGCTTAAGATTATATCAATATCATGAATCATAAGATCCAGAACCACATCTACATCTGTTCCTCTATCATGAAAAGGGCTTCTTAACCTATGGGATTCAATGAACATTGGTGTGCCAAGAAGATCCTTCATGGCCATAATAGCTGGATTAAATCGCTCCAGATGACCGATTTGGAGAATAAGTCCCCTGGATTCTGCCTCATATATCAGACGATCTGCCTCATCCAGGGTAGTAGTCATGGGTTTCTCGATAAGACAATCTATTCCCTGGGATAGACACGCAGCGGCTATCTCACCATGTAGGGGGGTAGGAACCACAATACTTACAGCATCTATCTTCCCAAAAAGCTCTCTATAATCAAAGTAGGCTTGAGCGGCTACATTTTTTGATACCAAATGGGCCCTTTCCTGGTTTATATCCACCACACCTACCAAATCCACATTATCCATCTTTGCATACTTTTCTGCATGGAATCGCCCTAAATAACCTACCCCTATAACACCAACCTTTATTTTTCTCATGACTTAAAGTAGTCAGTATCTAGTAGTCAGAATTCAGCATGAAACCCTATGACCTTAATATGAAAATAAATATAGGCAGGGATTAAAATTCAAAATACCAAATCCCAAAATATGTTTGGTATTTGATGCTTTGGGATTTGGAATTTAAAGAAAAGGAGCAAGCAAAAAAGAGACCCTCCTGCCTTCAAATTGGAGGAGTTATTTTCAGGTGAATCTCTATCCATCCTGGCTACTAAATTCTTGGAATTCTTAAATTCCAATAACACATATATTGAATTTATTAGCAAGTTTTATCATTTCTTCCCTATCAAATATTATGGTCTTTCCTGCCTCAATTGCCAAACATGATCCCCCTACCTCCCTCATGGTCTCAATAGTTCTCTCACCTACTGCCGGAACATCAAAACGCATATCCTGATGAGGCTTGCTCACCTTAACTACCACTACATTTCCTTTCCCCAGTATCCCTCCACGTCTTATGGTTTCATCAGTGCCTTCAATAGCCTCAATTGCAAGAATGCACTGGTCCTTAGCCACCACGCATTGTCCAATATCAAGTCTACCTATCTCTTTAGCAATAGTATACGCAAACTCAATATCCCTCATCTCTTTAGCCGTTGGTTTGCGCTTGCTTAAGATACCTTTGGAAGCGAGGATAGAGGATAAATAAAGGGTGGATTCTTGGATAGCAATTCCTTCCTTCTCAAGTTCAGCTGCTAGGGCTCTAAGTATACCATCATCCTTTAGATACCGTATTTTGGAAATAAGCCTTATTGCCCTCATATCCGGCCATACATTTCCAAATACCTTGGTTTTGGTAATACCTCCAGCCATGACAGCATTGGTTATTCCTTCATCCTTAAATATCTTTATCAATTTTCCTAATTCCCCTACCCTTACCCAATGTATCCTGGCCACAAAATTGGCTAACTCTGGCTTGGTTTCATCTTTGTGGGCAACTGCAATAACCTCCAAACCTTTAAGTTTTGCGGCCTTAGCGAATACTAGAGGGAACTGACCATTGCCTGCTATCAGACCTATCCTTTCCATTCTCTACCTAGTGATCCCCCTTTTGGAATTTTCAATGAAACGGATAAAGTTCTCCACCTCAGGCAAGGATGCTACCTCACGCCTTGCCTTTTGTATAGCATCCTTTAGAAGCAGTTCTGATCTAAATATTACCTTATATGCCCGTTTTAGCGCATCTAATGTCTCTTTAGGGAAGTTTTTTCTCTTAAGTCCCACTACATTTATTCCATATAATTTGGCATGGTTACCGGCGGCCAATACGTATGGCGGAATATCCTGAACTATTCCGGAGGCCCCACCGATAAAGGCATGAGTCCCCACCCTTACAAATTGGTGGATGGCAACCAGTCCTCCAACCGTTGCATAGTCCTCAATCTCTATGTGGCCTGCCAGAGTGGCGGCATTTGCCAATATCACATGGTTCCCGATAATGCAGTCATGGGCTACATGGGCATAGGCCATGACTAGGTTATAGTTACCCAATTTTGTAATTCCACCACCTACTTTAGTCCCTCGGTTTATGGTCACGAACTCTCGAATGACATTATTATTGCCAATCCAAACTTCACTCTTCTCGCCTCCAAACTTTAAATCCTGAGGTATGGTACCTATAGAGGCAAATGGAAAGACCTGGGAATCCTTGCCAATCTTGGTGTATTTCCCTATAAAAACGTGGGGGCCAATGTAAGTACCTTCACCTATCTCAACATCTTCCTCAATTATAGTATAAGGTCCAACCTTAACGTTCTTGCCCAGCTTGGCTTTGGGACTTACAATAGCTGTTTTATGGATATTCACTAGATACCTCGCTCTTTTCCATATCCTGTGCCCTCCGATCTATAATGGCTGCCATGAGCTCGGCCTCGGCAACCAATGAATCTCCCACGTATGCCAATCCTTTCATCTTGCAGACCTTGCTTTTTTGCCGAATTATGGAAAGCTCGAATGTAATCTGATCTCCAGGGATCACAGGTTTACGGAATTTCACCCTATCCATGGCTGTCAACAGAAAATATTTACCCTGTGCACCCCCTTTGGCCGATTTGTAAGCAAGTATGCCCCCCACTTGGGCCATAGCTTCGATTATAAGCACCCCTGGCATAACTGGATTGCCCGGAAAGTGCCCTTGAAAAAATGGCTCATTGACAGTTACATTCTTAATTCCCACTATCCGCTTACCTGGCACAAGCTGCGTAATGCGGTCCACTAACAAAAAAGGGGGGCGATGTGGCAAAATCTCCTTAATATCCTCAACTTCTAGTGTCTCTCTCATCTTTCTTGACCTTTCTCTAGACTTTGAACCCTTTTTTCAAGATGCCTCAGTTTTCTCATCATATCAGGTAACTTAGGAAGTACTCCTTGCAATCGAAGCCAATCCTTATGCCCTATAGCAGGGCTACCAGAGACCATCTCTTGATCCTTTACTGACTTGGTAACTCCAGACTGTGCACCAACTGCTGCATGATCCCCTATCCTCACATGTCCCACTATCCCTACCTGACCGGCCAGACGCACACCATTTCCTATCTCTGTACTTCCAGAGATACCTACCTGAGCCACTATAGCCGTATTCTTACCTATCACCACATTATGTCCAATCTGAACCAGGTTATCGATCTTAGTTCCTTTCTTGATCCATGTCTTACCAAGAGCTGCTCTATCAATGGTGGTATTGGCACCGATTTCTACATCGTCATCAATGTGCACTATTCCTATTTGTGGTATTTTATAGTATTTATCTACATCCTTAGCATATCCAAAACCATCACTTCCGATTACCGCTCCGCTATGGATAATAACTCTGTTACCTATGTAGCATTTTTCCAAGATGGAGACATTGGGATATATTTTTGTATCTTCTCCCACGGATACATCATCACCTATGAAGACAAAGGGAAAGAGTATAGACCTGTCACCTACTTTTACATTGTGGCCAACATATACCCATGGGTAGATAGAAACGTCTTTACCCAAGGCAACATTTCTGCCTATTATGGCCTCATTGCTTATCCCTTTGAAGATTTGGGGTATCTGGGCAAAGAGATTTGCTATCTTGGCGTAAGCCAGATAAGGATTCTCTGTAAGAATAAGTGGCTTTCGGGCTTCCTTTATCCCATCAGGAACAATAATTGCTGAGGCCTGAGTTCTATCTATCTCCTTAAAGTATTTGGGATGGGCAACAAAGGTAATCTCCCCTTCTTTTGCCTCCCTTATGCCAGAGATGCCAGTTATGATGATAGTATCGTCTCCAACTACCTGACCGCCCACCATTTGAGCCAGTTCCTTTAAACTCTTTTTGATGTCCATAGTAGGATACCTTCATTAGGGTCCACTGGTTTTTTTCATAGTTTTTTGTTTATTGTAAATTTTGATCACCCTATCCGTTAAGTCAATGGCATTGGGGGCATATATGGCAGGCCCCATTATCTGTGGATCGTATATTAAGGTAAAGCCTTCTTCCTTTGCTATCTTCCTTACCAGATTCACAATGTCCTGTTGAATGGGCATCACCGCTTCCCTTTGAGCCTCTGCCAGTTCTTCTTGAAAGTCGGTAAATGCATCCCTGTAATC
>DTXE01000347.1 GCA_012962595.1 Syntrophaceae bacterium
AGTAGGTGGGTTTGGTCCTTTTATGAGATTAAAGCCAAAAGGAATTTGTAATATTTTCACTGCTACAGTAAATGCGTTTGTAGTTGGAGCACAAGAGGCAGCAAAAAGAAATTCTCCTATCCAATGAGCGATACGACCAAAAGGTAAGGAATCTCCTAGGCTTAACATATGAATATCCTAACCATACTGGATAAAAAACGATTCCTAGGGGTCCGCTTTTGGGAATTTGGGATTAGGTCTCTGGGTCGCCAACTAGGGGTGGAGGTTGTAGCAAGGCTCCTTTTTTGCCATCCTATTAAATCAACTAAAGGATTTTTTCGGTACCGTCACTACCTTGCGGAGAATAAAGAAGGGGTAATCCCTCATATGGAGACAAATTCTTACCCCCATCTTGTTGTTATGGGTGCCTACTGCCAAAAGCCTCGAGAAGAAGACCCCTGTCCTGCTGGCCGTTTTAATCATCGCTGTCACTTCATAGAGACCTTAACAGTTTATCCCGCCTGTGGACATTGTGACCTAAGGAGAATGGCGGAATTGGCCATGCTGTTAGGATGCCGTTTTTACATTATGACATCAGCCCTAAATCTTCTACAGGATGTCTTTTTGCCTGCCATCTCTGAAAAGGCCTTTTCTCATTATCTGGTTATGATATGTCCTTATGCCAAGGAACTCTTTTTATTCCCCGCCCTTGTTTCAGGCATGAAGGGATGGACTCTAACCATTGCTAAAGGAAGTTGTCAAAATTATAGAGAGTTTCTCCTGGCTGATAAGGGTCATAAACCACGTCAGACCCACCTCTCGCCCATCGCCCATGGTTCACTTCTCAATATACATGAACGGATCAAGGCCAACTCTAAAGGGTATCGAAGGTTGGTTCCATATAAGTCTTTTTATGTCCCTAAGACTACCAAAGCCAGTCAACTAAGTCTTCAAGCGTTTACTACAAATAACATTGAAGATAATACAATATCTTATCTTTTAAAAGGGCATCAAATGTTTGGTACCCTAACAGCTCTATAAACGCTTTATCTGCCAATATAAGTTCATTTTTTTCATTATATCCGTAA
>DTXE01000348.1 GCA_012962595.1 Syntrophaceae bacterium
CATTTGGATTTTGATATTTGGTATTGTTTGGGATTTGGAATTTGGTATTTGGAATTTTAATCTCTGCCTATATTCCATTTTCATATTACAAATTTTAGCTATTTTAGTAGCTTGTGTCAATGAGATGGAGCAATAATTGTGCCAGAGCTCCGAAAAGGCCCCTATTTTAGAAATCCAAGTGGCCAAAGGCCATGGATGTTTCATTTTACAGAGAAAAAGGATTTTTTCTATATCCTTAAAATAAAAACTTGACATATATATAAAAAGGATGGTAACAGTAGTGCGATTTTTTTGGGGAGAGAAAAAATGGTGTGGAATATTAGGATGATAGGGATTGTGGCAGTTATTTGCTTTCTTGTATTTTGTGGCAGTGGCTGGGCCAAGGAGGCAGCTACCTTAACTGATGCCGACTGTATCAAATGTCATCCTGAGCAGCCAGCAACTATAGAATCTCAAGGGGGTAAGCACAAGACTGAGGTAGGGTGTATGGATTGCCATTTGGAACATGGGCCCTTAGGTAAAGAGATAATACCCAAATGTGATATGTGTCACAGTGGTGCAGCTCATTATGAACTGAAAGATTGTTCCATTTGCCATGTAGATCCTCATGCCCCTCTGGGGATCAATTTATCAAAGGCGGCCAATACTGACTGCCTCACCTGTCATCCACAGCAGGGCCAGGAAATGAAATCCTTTCCTAGTATGCATGCTGAACAAGAATGCTTATTATGCCATCCAGATACACATAAAACCATCTTAAGGTGTGGCGAATGTCATGAGCCACATACTGCGGAGATGACTTATGCGGATTGTCTTTCCTGCCATCCACCACATAAACCTTTGGAAATTACCTATGAAATAGAGACGCCATCAAAGACATGTGCAGCATGTCATGCTAAGGCATATGATTTATTAGTTAAAAATACCACCAAACATCATGATCTTACATGTGCCTTTTGCCATAGAGAAAGACATGGCAAAATTCCTCCATGCCAAGCATGCCATGGTACGCCACATAGCCCTAATTTGCATAAGAAATTTCCCAAGTGTGGTGAATGTCATGGTATAGCTCATGATTTGGTGAAATGATAGGTTAAGTTTATGGAGGATTTGTAAGCCTTGAAACAGTGAGGTGCCCAAATGGAGTTTAAGAAGGCCATAGGAAGTGCTGTAGCGGTAATTGCTATTATTGCTTTAGTTATTTGGGCAGGATGTGCAGAGAGGATGGCTGCTCCTACCCCTACTCCTGCGCCTGCTCCCACTCCTGCACCTGGCCCTGAAGCTCCACCCCTTTACACCCAAGAGGTAGAACCCCTAAAACCACATGAGTGTGGACGGTGCCATATCACTTTCTATAATATTATAAAAACCGAAGGTACTAAACACCAGATAGATTGCACCAGGTGTCACACGCAATTCCATGTCTATCGGCCCGGAAAGGTCCAATATGAGGATATCCTTCCCAAATGTGAGACCTGCCATGGACAGATACATGGAGCAGCCTTGGCAGGATGTTCGAATTGCCACATTGAGGCCCATGCCCCGCTGAAGATACCTGCCTCCCCCAAACTAGAAGAAGGCTGTTCGGTTTGTCACCTAGAGGTGGATAAAGACATTAAGACCCATATCAGCGCCCATACTGACTTAGACTGTTCATCATGCCATCATACTAAACATGGATATATTCCTGAGTGCATGGAATGTCATGAGCCCCATACGGAAGGGATGACCCAGGCCGATTGCCTTTCCTGCCATCCACCACATACGCCTCTTAAGATTGTATGTCCAGATGAGACAACCCAAGAGACATGCGCCGCCTGTCATAAAAAGGCTTATGATGTGTTAAAGGAAAGTGCTACAAAACACACGGAACTTCTCTGTACCAAATGCCATCCTGGACAGCACCGCACTATTCTAAAATGTGAGGCATGCCATGGAAAACCTCATGGTGTGGCCATGTTAAAGAAATTTAAGACATGTGGTGAGTGTCATGGGGTAGCTCACAATCTTATCCAGACGGGCAGCTAGGATAAAGGTAAATTAATGTTACCTAACACTTAGCTACCTAAGATTCATAATTTTACTAAATGATTATTGAGTTAACTCAGTACCGGTTCTAAGTCTCTTTTTTCCTCTCCTAGGATTCCCTTTTCAGCAGTTCCCAAACTTTCTTGACTAAGACTGGTGAAACTGCTATTTTGAATACCACGGCAGGTAATCTATGACCAAGACTATCTTCAGGGAGGATATTCAATTTATGCGGGAGGCTTTAGAGGAGGCCAGAAAGGCGGGCAAACAAGGTGAAGTGCCTGTGGGAGCCATTTTAATAGACCATAACCGTAATATTCTGTCTAAAGGTGGTAATGAGTGTATCCGTCGGAACGATCCTACAGCTCACGCTGAAATAATAGCTATTAGAAAGGCTGCCAGCTTATCAAAAAACTATAGATTACTTGATACTACACTATATGTGACTATAGAACCTTGTCTGATGTGTGCTGGAGCTATTCTTCAGGCTAGGATTAAAAAATTGGTTTTTGGGGCTTTCGAACCTAAGGGCGGGGTTTTTGGTTCTTTATATAATGTAGCTGACGATGTCAGATTTAATCATAAAATAAAGGTTACCTCTGGCATATTAGCCGAAGAATGTAGAAATCTAATGCAGAGTTTCTTTCAGAAAATTTGCAGAGCAAATTTTACCTATGACTGGTAACCCTTAACATCTAAAGACCAAGGTTTTTAGGGTTAACGGTTAAAGGTATCTCGCCGGAAATTTGTGAGACAAATTTCACTCATAACAGATAACCTTAAACATTTATCAGGAAGGGGGTTTAGGATTTTCAGGAGTTA
>DTXE01000349.1 GCA_012962595.1 Syntrophaceae bacterium
TAGTTCAATATTTTAAATACACCCATTTGAAGAAAAGCTGGTGGAATTTAAGAATCAAGCAATTAAGGTTCCGGTTAATAAATATAGTAGGCCTTGTTGTAAACCATGCAAGACGTACGACCCTTCGTTTATCCATAAATTATAAATATTTGGAAACATTCATTAAAATTTACAACCTTTTGTGTATTAAGCGCGTCGAGTTATTGATTTAGTCAATCGAATATCAAAAAACAAAATTTAATCAAGTACAAATCTCTTTATTTTCTCCATTTTTTCAAATACTTTCTTCAAAAACCAACCAAATTGATGAGGAGGTGAGATATATTGGAAATTAAGGTAGAAAGGCTATCTGAGGAAAAGTTAAAATCATTAGGTGTGGATAGCTGGAGTCCCTGGGAATGTGAGCCCAGTACCTTTGATTGGGAATATACATCTGATGAAACGGCTTATGTATTAGAAGGAAAGGTGAAGGTTAAAACTCCCACAGGTGAAGTTGAAATTAATGAAGGCGATTTGGTACGTTTCCCGAAGGGACTTAAATGCACTTGGAAGGTAATAAAGAAAATCAGAAAGGTTTATACCTTTGAGTAAAAACAGGCTCCTTTGGGTTTTTCCATAGAGACTTTAGGTCAAAAGCTTTCATTATGGTCATCCCAAAAGGTATGAGCACTCGAAAGATCCGTACAACTTGCAGCTATTGCGGTTGTGGTTGTCAAATCAACTTAGAAGTATCCGACACCAAACTAATCAGGGTGATACCCCACAAAGGATTCGGTCTAAATAGTCTAAATAAAGGAAGTATCTGTATAAAAGGCACTCTTGGCCACCATTTCATTAGACATAAAGATCGATTGAGAAAACCACTTATTAAAAAGGGAAAAGGATTTCAGGAAGTAAACTGGGACGAGGCCCTTGATTTAGTGGCAGATAGCCTTTCCAGAATAAGGGCTGCCTATGGTGCTGATAGTATCGCAGGGTTAGGTTCTGCCAAATGTACTAATGAAGAGAACTACGTAATGCAGAAATTTATGCGGGCTGTCATTGGTACTAATAATATAGACCATTGCGCTCGACATTGCCATGCCTCCAGTATAGCTGCTCTGGCTGCTGCCTTTGGTAGCGCAGCAATGACCAACTCTATCAGTGACATAGAAAAGGCTGATGTAATTCTTCTAATTGGCAGCAACACTACCGAGAATCACCCTGTTATTGGCATCAAGATCAGAAACGCTGTGGCAAGAAAAGGCAAAAAGTTGATCGTGGTAGATCCCCGTGAGATAGATTTGGCGAAATATGCTGATATGTGGCTGCGTCCAGTTCCTGGGACAGATGTAGCCTGGCTTAATGGGATGATGCATGTGATCATTGCTGAGGACCTGTGGAATAAAGGTTATGTGGAAACTAGGACCGAAAATTTTCTGGCCTTAAAAGAAACTGTCAAAAAATATAACCCTGAACTGGTAGAAAAGATTACTGGGATTCTACCCCAGGACCTTATAAAGGCTGCCCACCTATATGCCAGGGCAGAAAGGGCATCTATCATTTATGCCATGGGAATGACCCAATATGTAAAGGGAACAGATAATGTCAAGGCCGTTGCTAACTTAGCCATGTTGTGTGGCAATGTGGGTATTGAAGGAGGAGGAGTAAATCCTCTTAGGGGTCAGAACAATGTTCAAGGGGCCTGTGATATGGGTTCCTTGCCCGATTTGCTCCCAGGTTATCAGAGTCTGTCCGATGCCGCTACCATTCACAAGTTTGAGGAAACCTGGGGTGTCCCACTCCCCACTGCGCCAGGCCTAACTGCCACAGAGATCTTAACGGCCTCAAAAGAAGGTAGAATCAAGGCATTATACATAATGGGTGAGAATCCCTTAATAAGCTTTCCTGACAGTAGCTACATGAGGGAGGCCTTGAAAAGATTGGAGTTTTTGGTCGTCCAGGACATATTTTTAACTGAGACAGGGAAATTGGCAGCCATAGTCTTACCTTCCGCCAGTTTTGCAGAAAAAGATGGAACCTTCACCAATACCGAGAGGCGTATTCAAAGGGTGAGGCAAGCGTTTGTACCTTATGAGGATGCTAAATTAGATTGGGAAATTATTACCTTAGTTTCTGAGAGAATGGGTTATAAAATGGGATATCAGTCCCCAGAGGATATTATGCAAGAGATTGCCTCCTTGACGCCCATTTATGGTGGTATCTATTATGCTCGATTGGAAAAACAAGGTATCCAGTGGCCTTGTCCAGATGAAAATCATCCGGGGACCCCATTTCTCCATAAGGATGGTTTTGATCGAGGTTTAGGACTATTTCATCCTGTAGAATTTGCGCCACCGACAGAGCTACCTGATGAGGATTATCCCTTCATTCTCTCTACAGGAAGGGTACGGTATCACTACAATACCGGCACTCTGAGCCGCAGATGTTCAAACCTTAACAGGAGATATCCTGAACCTTTTGTGGAAATTAATCCTATAGATGCTACGGTATTGGGGATAGATAATGGTACATTCGTGAGGGTATCTTCACGTAGGGGCAGTGTAATCGCCAAGGTCCGCATAACGGAAAGAATCCCAGCCGGGGTTCTATTTATACCATTTCATTTTAGAGAGGCTGCAGCCAATCTCTTGACCCTTATCGCTTTAGATCCCATAGCCAAAATTCCAGAATACAAGTTCTGTGCAGTAAATGTAAAGCCCTTAAAGGGAATTGGGAGTAAAAAGGATTAACTAAGCCGTCTACAATTCTAAATCACTGGCTATACCTTGCATAGCCCTTAAGCTTATGTCTATAAATTCATCCAAGGGAATGCCGATCTTTTCACAGAGTCTTATTAAGTCTCTATTTACACCTTGAGCAAAGGCCTTCTCCTTCATGCGCTTCCTAATAGATTTGGGCTTTACACTGGCTATCTTCTTATCAGGATATACCAAGGTGGTGGCTACAATGAGCCCTGTGATGGTTTCAGCACAGGTAAGGGCATAATCCATTTCGGTCTTTCGCTCTATATTGAGAGACTCTGCATTATGTGCCTTGATGGCCTGTATAATGGATTCTTCTGTGCCCTTCTCTTTTAAGATATTTTCGGTCACCAGACCATGTCTCTGGGGCTTATCTTTGGTCTCTTCATAGTCTAGGTCATGAAGGAGCCCTGCAATTCCCCATAGGTCCTCATTATGTCCCAGTCTTCTTGCCAGGGCCCTCATTATGGCCTCGGTGGCCAAAACATGCTTTTTTAAGCTACCCGGTTTCAGGTATTGGTCGATAAGAATAAGTGCATGGGAACGTGTGGGTACCATTAAGCAGCCCTTCTGGTCATTTTCTTCAACCTACTTATCCTTTTTCTCAGTACATCCACCAGCTTTCTGTCCCTATTCTTACGGGCCTCTTCCCTCTTGGCCTTTAGTTCCCTAATCTTCTTCTTTAAATCCCTTATGGAGGCATGTGATTTTTTCTTGACCACATCTTCAATACCTCTGGCCTTCTTTACGGCAGCTAAAAGCTCCTCCTTATTCATCCCATGGACACCCACTATTTCCGGTATGGAAAGGGCCATTTCTCTCAGTTCTTTAGCGGTCATCTTCTCCAGTGGCTTCTCCGCCTTTTCTTTCCTCTCCTTTTTCCCCATGAATATCTCCTCCCTTTACTTCTTTTAATACTTCTTCTTTCCTAGTCTTAGGTAATCCCACCTTTTCCAAAAATGGCCGGATAAGATCCATAGGTACGGGAAAGATAATGGTAGAGTTCTTTTCGGTAGCCACTTCCGTTAAGGTCTGAAGGAATCTAAGCTGCATGGCCATAGGATGAGTGCTGATAATCTCTGCCGCATCTGCCAATTTGGTTGATGCCTGATACTCCCCTTCGGCATGGATGACCTTGGCTCTTCTTTCTCTCTCTGCCTCAGCCTGCTTAGCCATAGCCCTTTGCATCTCTACCGGTAGATCAATATGTTTTACTTCTACCGCAGTAACCTTTATACCCCAGGGATCAGTATGCTTATCCAGAATGTCTGCCAGGGTAGTATTAAGTTTTTCCCGCTCACTCAAAAGCTCGTCTAACTCTGCCTGACCACAAACACTTCTCAAGGTGGTCTGTGCCAGCTGAGACGTAGCATAGAGATAATCCTCTACTTCAACTACGGCCTTATCGGGGTCCATTACCCTAAAATACACCACAGCATTCACCTTCACCGAAACATTATCTCTGGTAATCACATCTTGAGGGGCTACATCCATGGTAACTAACCTCAGGCTTACTCTAACCATTCTATCTATAATAGGAATAAGAATAATCAGGCCCGGGCCTTTTGCCCCCAATAAACGTCCCAATCTAAATATTACCCCTCTTTCATACTCGTTGAGAACCCTAATAGCACTTGCCAAGAAGAGAACAAGAAGAACAAGTATGGTAATAGCTGTAATAGGCATTTCACCCTCCTTTCTTTTACTTATTTTTAATCTTTTTTACCTTCAACCTGAGATGCTCAGAACCTATCACCTCTATCTTTTCCCCAGATTCAATCACTTCCTCGCTTTCGGCATTCCAGTATTCTCCATGCACAAATACCTTTCCCTCTCCCACTATCCTCTTTGTAGCCACACCCTGGGCGCCGATCAGACCCTCCATGCCTGTCTTGGGCTTTGAAACATAGGCCTTAAATGCCAGAGTTCCTATAATAAGAAAAAAGAGGGATATGGCCCCAACGGTGGGTATGACCGTCTTCCATGATACACCCATATAGGATGGCACTCTAAACAACATGAGAGAGCCTAATATTAGGCAGATAATGCCAGCAATACCCAGAAGACCAAAGCTGGTAACCTTTACCTCTAGAATAAAAAGGATGATGGACAGGATAATAAGCAAAATTCCGGCATAGTTAATAGGCAGGGTCTGAAAGGCAAAGAAGGCTAGGATTAAACAAATTCCACCTATAACACCAGGGAAGATAGCACCAGGATGAGCCAATTCAAAGAATAGACCGGTCATACCAATCATCATCAGTACATAGGCTATATTGGGATCGCTCAGTGTCCTCAATATCCTATGGCGTAGGTTCTCTTCCAAAAATACTATGGAGGTCTCACGGGTAGAGAGCACCTCCTTACCATTCCTTTTGATCTCCCATCCATCAATCCTTTGGATAAGCTCATTTAAATCCCTTGCGATAAGGTCGATAACCATCAGGTTTAGTGCCTCATTTTCTGTGATAGAAACGCTTTTTCTCACCGCCTTTTCTGCCCACTGGACATTTCTTCTCCGTTTAGAAGCAATACTCTTTACATAAGCCACCATATCGTTTTCCACCTTCCTCATCATCTCCTTATCCATTTCCTGACCCAGGGTTACCGGATGGGCTGCGCCTATATTGGTGCCAGGGGCCATGGCAGCGATGTCTGCTGCCAGTGTAATCATAACCCCTGCGGATGCCGCCCTTGCCCCACTGGGAGAAACATATACGATTACCGGAATCTCTGAATTGAGGATGCTCTTTACTATGGAGCGCATGGAGAGGTCTAAGCCACCAGGGGTATCCAATTGGATAATAAGACAGTGGGCCTTGTCCTGGGCGGCCTTCTCCACGTTTTCTATAACAAATTCAGCAATTGCTGGATTTATAGGCCCATTTACAGTCAATACGTAAATGAATCCTTTATGGGCAGCCTGGACATGTGATAATCCCCCGGTATAAATAATTATCCATGCTGCCAAGCAAATAGTCCAAATGACCTTATATTTCTTTGGATTTTTCATTATTTGCCACGTATTTTCTCATACTCCTTTTGAATTAACTGCATATCCTCCCAGGCCTCTCTTTTTTTATAAGGATTGCGCAATAAGAATGCCGGGTGGTAAGTGGGTATGAGCCTTATGCCATGGTATGTGTGGATAACTCCCCTTAATTTAGATATACTCTCCTCAGTCTTAAGGAAAGTCTGGGTTGCCAAGGTACCTAGGGCACATATTATCCTAGGCTTAATGGCCTCAAGTTGTCTAGTAAGAAATGGTCCACAGGCCTCAATTTCGTCTTTCTGGGGGTTTCTGTTTCCAGGTGGACGACATTTAACTATATTACAGATATAAACTTCCTCACGCCTCAGATTTATGGCCTCAAGCATAAGGTTAAGCAGTTTCCCTGCCTGTCCTACAAAGGGCTTACCCTGTATATCCTCATCTCTGCCTGGGGCCTCTCCCACAAATACAATATTAGCCCTTTGGTTTCCTGCACCGAATACAATGTTTTTGCGGGTAGCATGTAACTTACACCTTCTACAATCGCCTAGCTCCTTCCTTACATCTTCAAGCTGGATAGAGTGTGCTTCACTAAGTGTATCTTTAAAAGACTGCATAGTCTGCTGGGTCAACTGAATGTGCCTTATTCCCAAGGCCTTTTGATATTCCAGATTGGTCTTAAGTAAGCCTATTATATTCAAAATTTCCTCAGGATAGTCCTTTGGCCATGTCAACCACTTCTTATAATCTCCACCACCTTGTCCCATATCTCCTCCGCAACCTTCTCCTTTGTCATAAGAGGCAATTCTACAATGTCTCCTTTCCTATCCAAGATTTTTACCATATTGGTGTCACTCCCAAAACCTGCCCCTGGGATACCAATGGGGTTAACTACCATCAGATCCACATTCTTCTCTTTGAGCTTCTTTTGTGCATGCTTTATAATGTCATGGGTTTCGGCAGCAAACCCTACCAGAATCCTATTTCCTTTCTTTTTCCCCAGTTCTTTTAAGATATCTGGATTTCTCTTCAGTCCTATCTCCATTTTGCCTGGGGTCTTTTTGACCTTTTTATTAAAAAATCTTTGGGGCCGAAAATCTGATACCGCAGCCGCCTTAACAATAATGGAGGCATCCTCAAAATTATCTAAAACAGTATTTTTCATTTCAAGGGCAGTTTTAACCCCTAATACCCTAACACCTCTGGGGGGCGTGAGGGTTGTGGGACCAGTTATCAAAGTGACCTCAGCCCCCCTACGCCTAGCTACCTTTGCCATAGCATAACCCATCTTACCCGATGAGGGGTTAGATAGAAATCTAACAGGGTCCAAAGGTTCCTGAGTGGACCCGGCAGTAACTAAGACCTTCTGCCCTGCTAAATCCTTGGAAGATAATATGGTTTTAATCTCCTCCACGATAGTCTCGACTTCGGCTAGACGTCCATATCCCTCAACACCACACGCTAGTTCACCCCATTCTGGTTCAACAAAGTAGAAACCCATATCTTTTAGCCTCTGTACATTTGCCTTAACTATCTCATTTTGCCACATATTAGTATTCATGGCGGGACAGATCAAAATTGGGGCCTGTGTAGCCAGTATTAATGTGGATAGAAGGTTATCTGCGATGCCGTGGGCAAATTTCCCCAAGGTGTTTGCGGTAGCAGGGGCAACAACTATTATATCTGCCTTATCCGCAAGGTCTACATGCACCAGAGGATCGCCTTTTGGTGGAGGGAAAAGGTTTGTAAAAACCCTGTTGCCAGATAGGGTCTCAAGGGTCAGGGGGGTAATAAACTTAATGGCGCTTTTGGTCATAACTACATGAACATTTGCTCCCATTTTAGTGAGCTTGCTTATAAGGTCAGCACTCTTATAGGCTGCAATCCCACCACAAATGCCCAAGATGATATTTTTCTCTTTAAGAGGCAATTAGACACCTAGAATGTTAGAGGCCATATTTTTATACCTGAGGATTATCTAAATTATTTTAGAATATTATTAAGCCCTAAGTCAATCAAATTACTCTGGGGAACAATCTAAACGGGGTTTACATTATGTCTCAAATATTGTATTTGAAATATAAGACATGAGACATGAAATGATAGAATATGAGGAGAATCCGGACGGCATTAATAGGGCAGAGATAGTTGTGGGTATACCTTCATTTAATGAGGCCAGCTCCATAGGCTACCCTACAAAGCAGGCGGGTGAAGGTCTTGTTAAGTTCTTTGGTAATAAGTTGTCAGTGATAATCAATTGCGATAATTGTTCAACTGACAACACCAAAGATGCCTTTTTAGAAACACCTACTCCTGTGCCCAAGATATACATCTCTACCCCTCCAGGCGTTCATGGAAAGGGAATAAACTTTAGGAATCTCTTTTATAAGGCATGCGAACTAAAAGCGGAGGCAATTATTGTGGTAGATGCCGACTTAAAGAGTATTACTCCGCAATGGATTCAGCGCCTGGGAGAACCATTGCTCCGCGATTTTGATTATGTTATACCCCTCTATGTGAGACATAAATACGATGGCACCATTACCAATAATATCGCCTATCCTCTCACCCGTGCCCTTTACGGAAGGAGGGTTAGGCAACCTATAGGAGGTGAATTTGGATTTTCAGGTAAGCTTTCTGAAACATTCTTAAAGGATGGCTTCTGGGACGAATCGGTATCCCATTTTGGCATAGATATCTGGATGACCACTATTGCCATCAATAAGGCTGCCAGCATATGCCAATCCTTTATGGACAGGCCCAAGATCCACAGAACTAAAGACCCTGGATTACAACTAGGCCCCATGTTCCGGGAAGTAACCGGTACTATCTTCTCTTTAATGATAACCTTTGCAGATATTTGGAAAGAGGTAAGGTGGAGTAAGCCTACTGCCATTTTTGGGTTTGGTTTGGGAGAAGTAGAAAGGCCACCTTCGGTAACCATTGATGAAGAGAACCTGTTCAAGAAATTCATGAAAGGGTTTAACTCTTGTAAGGAAACATGGCCAACCATAATTGATGAAAACAATTATGGTAAGCTTTTAGAAATCAGGGATATAGACTATAATCATTTTGATTTTCCTACACATCTATGGGCTAGAATACTGTTTGATTTTGCCATCGCTTTTAAAAA
This sequence comes from Syntrophaceae bacterium, assembly GCA_012962595.1. Taxonomy (GTDB): domain Bacteria; phylum Desulfobacterota; class DTXE01; order DTXE01; family DTXE01; genus DTXE01. The sequence continues at coordinate 8,870 of DTXE01000349.1, forward strand.
TAGACCATCTGATCGAACCCTTATTCTTGATGCCCTTATTCCCCTATATTTAGCCAAGACACTATGCTTTGTGAAAAAGTCAAGAAGGATGTCTATTCGGCAGGTTGAGGAATTTATTGAAAATGAATGTATGGTCTTTGAAGAAACTAAACCTTACCTATTACAAAGATGGTAGAGGGATACATCATTTTAGGGAGAAAATAAATGGCTAAGATACTGATTGTTGACGATGAGGAACATATCCGCTTACTCTATTCTGAGGAATTACTGGAAGAGGGATATGAAGTTTGTGTAACAGATACCGGATATGAGCTCATAGACCGCATTGAGCGTGAAAAACCTGATTTAGTGATTCTGGATATAAAATTACCAGAGTATAGCGGCCTTGACCTCTTACAGGATATCCGAAATAAGTTTTATAACCTACCAGTCATCCTATCCACTGCTTACGATGTTTTTAAGGAGGATTTAAAGTCTGTAGCTGCTGATTATTATGTAACCAAGTCTTTCGATCTTACGGAACTTAAAAAAAGGATAGCTATGGCATTAGAAACCAAGACCCCATAACATTTGTGACCGAAGGTCATGAATGTTTCATTTGATGTGGGGAATGACCAAAAGTGCCAGCAGACTAAATATCAGGTTGGCCATCCAGGCGGAAAGTAGGGGCGGAAGAATGCCTGCATGACCTAAGGATATAGAGATAGCATGGATAACCCAGTAGACAAAACCTATCCCTATACCCATGATAACACCTGGAGCGATGCCTCTATGCCTACCCATTCTCCACATTATGGCAAAGCCAAAAATAGCCATAATAATATTTACACAAGGAAAAGATATCTTGGCATACATATCTGGTAGGTAGGATGTGGCATCGTAGCCTTCCCTTCTTATCCTCTTTACGTAGGTCTTAAGTTCGCTGTAACTCATTTCTTCCACAGACTTTTCCACATAACAAAAGTCATCTATCTTTTCGGGGAGATAAATTATCTTTTCCTTAAATGCCTCCATACTGCTGGAACCGTCTGGTTCAATGGTCTTAATGATCCCATCATAGAAATGCCAGGATTCACCAATCCATTTAGCGCACCTGGCATCTATTCTTTGGGTAAGGTTGAAATCCTTATCAAATCTATGGATGGTAACTCCTTGCAAGGCCTTTTTCTTAGGGTCGAGAACCTGAACATTATATATGGAGTGATACCCCCTGTACCAGATTTTCTGGTGTTTTAAAACTCCCATAGGCCTTTTTTTAACCTCCACATTCCAAATCCGACTTGCCCTTGAGTTGCAGTAAGGCATAATCTTCTCATTTATTATAAATGAAATCAAAACAACTGAGATGGA
>DTXE01000350.1 GCA_012962595.1 Syntrophaceae bacterium
ACCGCCTGTTTATGAACCCATCATGGGGGTCAAGGTTACCATCATGGGGGTCAAGGTTACCATCATGGGGGTCAAAGCTACATTATTCATTTGAGTAATTTCTCTAAGTGCTCCACCACGTATGCCAGTTCAGCATCATGCTTTTTCATTTTCCCCACTTTGCGCACCACTTCAGTAACTGCAGATTCACCTATCCCACCAAAATAATCCCCTATCTCTCTGTTTTTGAGATCTGTTAACTTATGGGATAGAAAGATGGCTACCATTCGAGCAATGTTTCCTTTTCTCTTTTTGGCCCGTATTTCCCTTTTGGAAATCTTATAGGATTTAGATACCTGGTCTACAATGTCGTTTAATTCAGGACCTTTTAAGAGCACCCTTTTTGCAGGTACAGATCTATCTTCTTTAAGATTATTAACCATTGCACGAATCCACTTAACAAATCTATCTGTCCCTAACAATGTTTGGGCTATGGAGTTCTTTAAAGGATTATCTATCTTACCATTTATCCCCTCCTCAACAAATTCCTTATATTTTAACAATGCCTTATCTCCTTGCCCAAATTGGCTCAGAATCCAGTCCCCTTTTACCAGGGTTTTTTTCTCAAGACCAATATATTCTCTATAACTACTCCATTTATAATGTTCAGGTCTTAACGCCACCCCTGCTCTGACAGGGTTAAGATGAATGTAGCGGGTGAGTTCTAAAAGATAGGGATCTTTCTCAACCAAGATAGCCTTATATCTACCTTGATAAAGATGTCCTGCTCGGTTATGACGGCGGTTAAAGTACCCCGTATAGGCGGTATTAAGGGTCTGCATATATTTACTTAGGTTTGCCCTAGGCGTTTCTATTAGGAGGTGGAAATGGTTATCCATTAACACGTAAGTATAGAGAATCGTCCCATAGCGAGTAGTGGTACCTTCAAGAAGCTTTAAGAAATATCTACGATCCTTGTCATCCCAAAATATCTTTTGACCCCCATTACCTCTGCAGGTAGCATGGTATAAAGCACCTTCATATTCTATCCGTAATGCTCTTGCCATATTGCTTTTATACTATGGTGTTTGTGCCAAATTATCAAGTGGAAAATGTAGCTTTGATACAATGAAAATGGCTGCAAGCCTCACTTCTGGGTTATGATGGACTTCTAAGAGTCAACTGGGATATACCCAGGATAG
>DTXE01000351.1 GCA_012962595.1 Syntrophaceae bacterium
CCAATGACACTTGTTTAACAGTTGCAGGCTGATCTGCGACAAAATGGGAATGCACCCGCCAGCAACAACCGCACGGGCATAGTAATGGTTGTGTCCAGTAAATATTAAATCAACACCATTTTCTACAGCGAGAGGCTGAATGTAGTTCTGAACATCAGCATTATTGCTATGACCGCCTGCTGACCAACCCGGCTCATGGAATACTAAAAATTTCCGTAACTATTCAGCGTATTTCTTGCGACCTAACAATGTTAAGCAGTAAAATTCGGCAATTTACCCTGAAATAACAAATCCAAGGCAGTAGTTGAACTGATGTCCTGCTTTCGACAAGTAGATATATAGCTACGAATACGACAAAAGAATTGCGCACCTTCTTTTGAACGAAAGCAACCAGATATCTTCTGTTGAACTTTTGTCATCCTGATATCGTTTTCGCCAAGATTGTTGGTGAATGGAACGATTTCATTATCCATGAATCTCAGGACATCTTCCTCGTAATCCCGGAGACGTTCCAGAAGATTACGAGATTTTGTTCTTTTTAATCTTCCCCTTTTTCCTTTTCTTTTCGATTCATCCGGGGGAGGACTTTCTTTTTCTGCTTCTTTTAGAATTAATCGATATCGTTGTCGATATTTCGTTGCCTCACTTGCACTCAGGGAACCACCGGCATTGTTTACTTCCCTGTTTATTTCTTCAAGCAGCCCTTGTAGTTTTTGGGCCCATTGTTGACCATCTTGTTCCCAGGCTCTTGTCAGCTCTCGTATATGATGTGCGTTGCATAAAGCATGGGTGCAATCATATCTATAATACGGTTTCCAGTGATCATGACAGAGGATACCTTTGAAATTTGGCAGAATACCGATTGCATTCATCGCCTCTGTACCCCGTTTTTCATGTGGAGAAAAATATGTCCAAAAGAGGTTTGAAGCAGAATGAAGCCAAAACCTCTTACCATTGACATTAATCCCAGTCTCGTCTGAGTGTAAAAGGGCGGAACCGGCCAGTTTATTTTTGACAAGTTCATCAAAACCCTCAAGCAAGCCAAAGGCCTCTTTGTTGAAATTAAAAACAGAGCCGGCACTTACTGGAATTCCGAGCTGATCTACAAAATAATCCTTTATCCTGTCGTAAGGGATAAGCTGAAATTGTGACATATATACCGAATGTGCTTTCAGGCTTGCTCCATACTGAACTGCTTTTGTTACCCCTTGTGGGAAAGGCGCAGTAAAACGCTTCCCATTTTTATCTTCAAGAACCTGAGCCTGATACTCCGTCACAACTCGGGAGATGTCAATATCAAAGACTTGTCGAGACTCATACCCCAAATCCGTGTATTTTCCAGGTGGCAATTTAGCTCGATCAAGCTTGATCACCTTTATCTTGTCAGGTGTTTCAATTTTCTCGAGAGTTTTGCCTATGTGTCCTTTTTGACCACCAGGTTTCTTGTCAGTTTTCTTTTTATTCGTTTTTTTTCGGTTTGGATCGCTTGCTGGCGGCTTACTGCTATTCTTGCTGTTCAGATTAAGGCGGTTCGCCATAAGCGTGATTATTAAAACCAAAATCTCTAATAGAGATTTTGTGCCTGGCGA
>DTXE01000352.1 GCA_012962595.1 Syntrophaceae bacterium
CCAGATGTAACCAGTGCTACCCCTACCTTTCCAGTGGCCCTGGCATATCCATCGGCAGCATGAACAGCCCCCTGCTCATGACGCACTAAAATATGGCGGATGGAGTGGCTGTAGTCATATAGTGCATCATAGATATCAAGCACTGCGCCCCCAGGTAGACCAAAGATGGTATCCACTCCTTCTTTTAGGAGGCTTTCCACAAAGATCTGTGCTCCAGTTAATTTCATATTAGTTTTACCTATATCTGGATAATATCTCTTCTATCTTATCACGTCCTGCCAATTTCAATTTCTGGATTCTCTTCTTTTCTAATTCCTCCTCCGGTGTAAGGTATATTCTTTTGTTAAAGGCCTCCAACTGTTCTTCGAATAAAAGGTGTTCTTCCCAGTATTTTCTCAAAATGGGGTCATTTTCCATAAGACGATGAATTAGTTCTTCGTCTCTCTTTTCCATATCCCCTCCCTTAAGTGCCAAGTTAGCACTTACTTGCTAAAATTATGCAAACGAATGTTAAGGTATCATGGCACTTTTGTCAACAATTCCCTTTCCCTCCACTTTATCTCTGCCTCTGAAGGTCTGATGTAGATAGGAGCTAAAGATGCCACATCCTGGATTATACATTGCTTAAATTTTGAAAGGCCCAAGTAGGCAACGGATGCGGCATGCACTGTCCTTACCTGTACCGGTGCAAAAGTGGCCAATTTCCCTAAGGTTTTATTGATGAGCATACCGTAAATCTTGATGCCTTCCCCAGTAAAAATAACGGGCTCATGGATGGTTTCCAATAAGACCCTGGGATCCATTACTAGATTCTCTGTCATTTTGATAAGCCCCTTAATCTCATCCATTCTATAGAGGGCTGTGTAAACTTCTCCCTTTTTGGCATCTATGATAGGACATATGAGATTTCTAGTGAATGGCACATTAAAGGCCAAGGCATCCAGTGTGGGAACTCCTACCACAGATTTTGCACTGGCTAAGGCAAGTCCCTTAACAGTGCTCACCCCTATCCTCAAGCCTGTGAAGCTACCTGGTCCAAGTGATACAGCTAATCCATCTATATGGTCTATGGTGAGATTGGAATTCCTGAGCAGTAATTCTATAGTTCCCACTAGCAACTTGGCATGGGTCACTGGACAATTGAAGGTATATTCTGCTATTAGCTCTTCTCCATCTATCAGAGCCACACTTTGCAGGTGGGTTGCGGTATCTATAGCGAGAATTCTCATTGGTTGAGCAGGAGCCTTGAAATGTCATTGTAAAATACGAGGGCCATCAAAAGAATAATCATGAATAACCCAATCTGTTGAGCGATTTCCCTCTTTTTCATACTTACAGGTCTTCCTAGGATCATTTCTATAAGAAAGAAGAATAGGTGACCACCATCTAAGATAGGGATAGGTAGTAGATTTATGAGTCCTAGATTGATGCTAAGTGTACCTATAAAGAAAAGGAGTGGTATGAAGCCTTCTCTGATTTGTTGTGAGGTTATTTGTGCGATAAGTACTGGACCTCCCAGAGTTTTAGCGGGAATAGCTCTCTGGATCAATTTGATGATGCTGAATACCAGGATCTTGGTGATATTCCAGCTGTGTTCTGCACTCCGGTAAAGGGCTCTCAGAGGACCCATTCTTTCCCTGAGTAATTTGTTGGAAGCTACTACACCTATTAGTGGTACATTTAAGGTCTCACCAAAGATATTAGTGACGGTAGTTATCTCAGGCTTGACGGTAAAGGCAATCATTTGCCCATTTCTGTCTACACGTATTAAAAGGCTTCCACCTTTGCTCTCTCTTATTATGCTAGACATCTCTTCCCATTTTGAAACCTCTTGACCATCAATGGCTACAATTCTATCTCCTTTCAGCATGCCCACCTTATCAGCCGGCGAGCCCTTTTTTACATCACCTATATGAGTGGTAAGTTGTGGCATACCCCAGAATGAAAAGATTAAAAAGAACACCATTAGTGCAAAGAAAAGGTTAGATAAAGGCCCAGCCCCTACAATAGCTGCTCGCTCATAAAGTCGCTTATGGGCGAACGATCTTTTTTTATCCCCCTCTGTCACTTCTGTCTCAGATTCCCCTACCATCTTCACATAGCCACCCAAGGGGACAAGACAGAGCTTATAGGTAGTTTGCCCCATCCTTTTTTTGAAGAAACTAGGTCCAAATCCCAGGGAAAAGACTTGGACCCCTACCCCAAAAACCTTAGCTACCAGAAGATGACCCAGTTCGTGAACCAATATCAAGATACTCAAGACAATAAAAAAGGTGATAATTTCGCCGGCAGTCACTATCTTAACCCCTATCTATGCCCCTGATTAAATCTTCTGCCCTCTGGCGTGCCCAACGATCAGCATTCTGAATCTCCTCCATATCCTTAATGGGCATTACCTTATGACTTTCCATGGTTTTCCTTATAATAGTGGGTATTTCTGTAAACCTTATCCTTCCCTCCAAAAAAGAGTTTACAGCTACCTCATCAGCTGCATTTAAGACTATTGGCATGGTGCCACCCGAGTCCATTGCCTCATAGGCTAACTTTATGCAGGGAAATTTCTTATAATCAGGTTCAAGGAAGGTCAACTTTCCGGTCTCTATGAGGTTAAGAGGAGGAACTTGTACCTTTAGTCTCTCAGGATAAGACAGGGCATATGCTATAGGGATTCTCATATCAGGTGTGCTTAGTTGAGCCATGATGGTTCCATCTATATATTCTACCATGGAATGGATGATACTTTGAGGGTGGATAACGATTTCAATGTTATTCATAGGGATATTAAATAACCAATGAGCCTCTATGGCCTCTAGACCTTTATTCATAAGAGATGCCGAATCTATGCTGACTTTCTTTCCCATTTGCCACTTAGGATGCATTAAGGCCTCTTTGGGAGTCACAGAAGCAAGATCCTTGAGTGGGTGATGCAAAAAGGGTCCACCTGATGCCGTAAGTATGACCTTCTTTATATCCTTTTTTTCATGCCCAGAAATTGCCTGAAAAATGGCACTATGCTCACTATCTATAGGTAAAATGGTGCCGCTGTTTTTTCTAACCTCATTCATTAATAACTCTCCAGCCATAACTAGGACCTCTTTAGTTGCCAAAGCAATATCTTTACCTGCTTTGATGGCAGAATATGTGGGTATCAAACCTTGAGAGCCCTGAATTGCAGAGACCACAAGATTGGCTTCGTCAAGAGTGGCCACAGTGGCACACCCTTCCATGCCGGTTAAAATTTCGGTTTTGCACCATCTGGGTAATAGGGATTTTAGCCTGGAAGCCGATTTTCTATAGGCCACCGAGACCACTTTGGGCCGAAACTTGATTATCTGCTCTGCCAAGAGATTGGTATTTCTCCCTGCTGCGAGCCCAATGATGACAAACCTATCTCTAAACGTATCAACGACCTTTAGGACACTGGTACCGATAGAGCCCGTGGAACCTAGTAGTGAGATTTTCTTCAAGATTACCCCCCATTCATTTAAGCAATACCCATATATAATAATAGGCTAAAGGGGCGGCAAATAGAAGGCCATCTATTCTATCCAACATGCCTCCATGGCCTGGAAGAATCCTGCCAGAGTCCTTAACCCGTGCTGCCCTCTTGATCATAGATTCACATAGGTCCCCAATCTGTCCTACAATTCCCATAGCGATACCCAGAATGAGGGTATGTGACAATTTTAGATGGGGAAGTATTAATGATCTAACAACCATTGCTCCTAAGACGCTTGCTAATAGACCACCTATGCAACCCTCCATGGTCTTGCCAGGAGAGATGGTAGGAGAGAGCTTATGTTTTCCCAAGGCACGCCCTGTGTAATATGCCCCGGTATCTCCAGCAAAGATGGTGGCCAATACAAAAAATACCCACTCTTTACCAAATGACAGCCCCCTTATTAAGACTAGATGCGAGGCAAGAACACTTATATATAATATTCCTAAGATTCCCTTTCCTAAATCATTTATAAGGGATATGGTGGGCTTATTGCTAAATAAGAAAAAAGTGAAAAGACCAATAGTACATACTACTAATATACCCAAAATAGATTGTAGGCCATTACTACTATAAATGGCTATGAGGGGTAATAGACCCACAGATATTCCAAACCATTTTGCTATCCTGGTTTCCTCTTTAAAAACCATACTGTAGAATTCATAAAGGGAAATAATAACTACCAGAAGCACAAGAAGAAAGAAAGAGAATTTGGATCCCAAAGCTATTGCCAAAATGAGTAGAGGTCCCGTAATAAGCGCTGTAAGCCACCGCTTTAAGCCTACCCCCAGCTCCATGGCTATTTTTCCTGCACACATGGTGACGCTTCAATTTGCTCTCCGGTCAGGCCAAATCTCCGCTCTCTATTTTGATACTCCACTAATGCCATTATAAGATCCTCTTTGGCAAAATCCGGCCAAAGGGTGTCAGTAATATATAGCTCTGTGTAAGCAATCTGCCAAAGTAAAAAGTTGCTTATGCGAAATTCCCCGCTGGTTCTAATCAGAAGATCGGGATCTGGAAGATCAGCGGTATAGAGATAGCTAGAAAATCTCTCTGCAGTTATATCCTCTGGCCTTATCAATCCCTCTTTGTAATCCCACATTATCTTCCGGATAGCGTCCAGAATCTCAGTTCGACCCCCATAGCTAAGTGCCAAATTTAGGATCATGCGGCTATTATGTCTAGTGGCCTCCATAGTCTCCATAAGAAGGTGGTAGACATCCTGGGGCAAATGGTGCAGGTTTCCAGATGCCATCAATTTTATATCATTTTCAAGCATCTCCTTTAATTCCGATCTGAGGTAATCCTTAAGGAGTTCCATTAATGCCCAGACCTCCTCTTGAGGACGTTTCCAGTTTTCTTCTGAAAAGACATAGAGGGTGAGCACAGGAATACCGATCTCCCTGCAAGCTCGGACAATCTTTCGCACAGAATCAGCTCCCTTTCTATGCCCCTCAATGCGACTTAAGTTCCTTTTTTTAGCCCATCTACCATTTCCATCCAGGATAATGGCAATATGTCGGGGAAGTTTTTCTGGTATAAGCCTTTCCAAAGTCTAGCCCTCACATCCTTAATTTTTGAATGTTTAACATATACTTATGGCAATTTCAAGGCATTCTGCCAATGATAGTAATCAACTGGTAGGAATTATTTTTAGACATATAAAAGGAGGCTTAGCGAGGTAAGGAGATAGGTGGTGAAAGTCTCAGAATTCTAGGATTTCCCTTTCCTTTTCCTTATATATAACATCTACCTTTTCTATATAATGGTTGGTGATCTTCTGAACATGGTCTTGACTTTTGTAGAATTCATCTTCAGAGATTTCCTTATTTTTCTTAAGTCTCTTTAGGGTCTCATTGGCATCTCTCCTGGCCGACCTTATCCCCACCTTATATTCCTCAGCTATCTTTTTAGCCACCTTGGTGAGTTCCTTACGCCTCTCTTCGGTCAGGGGAGGGATGGATATTCGGATAATTTTACCATCATTCAAAGGGGTTAATCCCAGTTCAGATTTAAGTATGGCCCGCTCGATCTCAGAAATCATATTAACATCCCAGGGCTGAATGGTTATAAGTCTACTTTCTGGAACGGATATGGTTGCCATTTGATTGAGCGGTGTAGGAACCCCATAGTAATCTACCCTAACCCCCTCCAGCAAGGCAGGAGAGGCTCTGCCAGTCCGAATTCTTGAGAAATCCCTGACCAAGGCCTTCAAGGATTTTTCCATCCTATTCTTTAATTCTTCATAGATCCTATTTACCATAGCTTCACCTGAAAATAGCATAGAGCTAAGAGGGTGGAGCATAGATTTTGTCTCTAAGCTCTTTACTCCTAGCCAGCTTACCCTTTGATAACCGTCCCTATATTCTCACCATGAACAGCCCTTCTTATATTTCCCTTTATACCTAAATTAAATACTATTATAGGTATATTATGATCTATACACAGAGATATGGCTGTGGCATCCATAACCTTTAGATGCTTCTCAAGCACCTCCATATAAGTCAGCCTATCAAACTTTGTAGCATCCTTGAACTTGAGGGGATCACTATCATACACCCCATCTACTTTAGTTGCTTTAAGGATTATCTGGGCATTTATTTCAGTAGCTCGAAGGGTAGCCGCCGTATCAGTGGTGAAGAATGGGCTTCCGGTTCCAGCAGCGAAGATAACCACCCGTCCCTTTTCCAAGTGACGTATAGCCCTGCGGCGAATATATGGCTCTGCTATCTCCTTCATCTCTATAGCAGACATGACTCGTGTGTGCATACCTCTCTTTTCTAAAACCTCCTGTAAGGCCAGAGCATTTATTACCGTTGCCAGCATTCCCATATAATCTGCAGGGACCCTATCCATTTCCTTAACTGTCCCTCCCCGGAATATGTTCCCTCCACCTATGACAATGGCTATCTCAACTCCTAGTTTATGAATATCCTCTAGTTCTTGTGCGATGTTTGCTAAGGCCCTATAACCAATACCAAATTTTCCACCCCCAAGTAAAGCCTCCCCACTTAACTTAAGCAAAATTCTTTTATATTTAGGCTTATTCTTCATACATTTTCTCATTCATGCCAAAAGCACCGCCATGATACCAGTAAAAAATATGCCGTCAAAGGTACCCGCACCTCCTATAGAGGCCACTGGTGCATTCAGTCTCTTTATTTTCCCAAGGTTGAGTATGTCAGCCCCAATCAGTGTACCCATGGTACCAGAGATATAAGCTACGGGAGGAGAATTTGAAGGTGCCAGGATAATTGCAGCAATTGCCGCTACTACGGGAGGAATGAGTGCTGGAACTGTAATCCCCATACCAGGAACAAGCCTCGACAATTTGTGGACAATCAGGGCTACCACCATGGTTGCCATTAAGACCCCAAAGAAGATGCCAGTTTTGAAGAGAAGGTATAAGGAAATTAATAGAGGAATAATAGCCCCTCCCAGATTCACGGCCAAGATCGATTCACGCTCTCTTACATAGGTCGGTATCCTAAATCTAAAGCCAAAATAACTCACTATCGTCCTCTCGATCATCAGAGTTTCACAGGGCATTCTTTTAATAGGGATATTAACATAGCTCCCAACTAGAGAGAAAAACAGAAGCGAAAACATGTGTTCTGGACCTATGCCTACTTTTTGAAAGGCATAACTGATAACCCCAACATGAACTAAGCCAAAGAGAAAAAGTAAAATAAAGAAGAAAACCACCATAAAGATGAAAAGTAAGGGGGGAAAAAACATAATTTCATTGTATTCACACCATCTATAAAAAGCAAGAGTGAATCACACCTTCCATAACTTTCTGGAGCATGATATACATTGCTTTATGAACCAATCCAACACCATGATTATTTTTGGTCTATATCTTTCTCTCATGCTTATAATAGGAGAATTATGTGCCAGATACAAAATTAAAACCTTGGATGACTATTTGGTGGCTGGAAGGCGCCACGGAATTCTTATAACGAGTAGTACTATTGCCGCCACCGTAATTGGTGCAGGCTCAACCATTGGGGCTGTTGGTACTGCATACTATGTAGGAATATCTGCTGCATGGTATCTCATCAGTGCCTGTATTGGCCTTATACTTTTAGCCTTCACCTTTGCCCCTACCTTAAGAAGGATGTCGCTTTATACTATCCCAGAGTTCATAGGAGTGAGGTTCGGCATAAAGGCCAGAATTGTAGCTACTGCGTTGGGATTTACTGGATCAATCTTGTTCCTAGGAACACAATTCTATGCTATGGGCGTACTGGTTTCTCAACTTATGGACCTTTCCCTGAAGTTGTCAATCATGTTATCAGGCTTAGTAGTGATTGCTTACACCTGGAGAGGAGGTGGTTGGGCAGTCAATTTATCCGATAGCATTCAGATAATCTGGATTGCAATAGGATTGGCCATGGCATGCTTCTTAGGAATAAACATGACCGGAGGCTTATCCCAGCTTACTATCCCTCCTATAGCTAGAGGATTTGAAGAAATGGGGAGAAGCTGGTTCAATCCCATAAGTAATCAACCGGTTGATGGCTGGAATATATTTGCCTTGGGTAATACTATTATGGGCTGGATTATAATGTCCACAACCTGGCACTTTGCTATGCAAAGTACAGCACAAAGAATCCTTTCCTCCAGAACACATAGAACCGCAAAATATGGCTGCCTGGTGGCTTCGGGAATCCTGATACCCTTGGCCATATTTATGGGCTTAACCGGGATGACAGCCAGGATACTTTATCCAGATCTCTTACCAGCTTTGGGAATCTCTCAAGGAGAAGCACTACCTGCCCTCATAAAAGGTATCCTTAGCCCCCTAATGGGGGGAATAATTCTAGGGGCATTGGTAGCCATCATTATGTCAACATGTGACAGCATCCTTTTGGGGGCAAGCACCATGTTTGTCAAAGATATATACCAAAGACTTTTGAGGCCTACTGTAGTAAACCATACCCTGATAAGACTGTCTAAATGGGTAACTTTAATAATAGGTATAGTAGCCATAATAAGTGCTCTCATGGCCCCTGCATTGATCCGAATGCTGGAGATAACCGCCACAGTGTATTGCGTGGCTTTATTTATTCCCATAATCCTAGGTCTTTACTGGAAGAAGGCCAATCAAAGTGGAGCCATTGCAGCAATGATTACTAGTAGCTTAGGAGGAATACTGTGGCGAGCATCGGGATGGGAGAAAATTACCGGTATTCACATATTAAACTTTAGCCTACCACTTGCCTTTATGACCATGGTGATGGTTTCTCTCATCATAAAAAGAGATAGGGGCCATTGGAGAGGATGGTTAAAGACATTGACATGATTTTTAATTGACAAAGTAGGTGGATTAGAAATAATAGCTAATGCCGTTCCACATGAAAATTAAGCCCATAAATTTAAAGGATATTAGAGCGTACCCTTTGCACAAAAGGCCGAGCAAGGTATCTGTTGATGACTTTGGTAAGGTGTTTCATAAGGGGTCTAGTTTTCTTACCTTCTTGGAGAGCCTTCCTCACATCCTTTCTGCTAAAGAGCTCAGAGAGCTAGTGTCAAGCGTAGCCCTGGCCTTTCATCAAAAGAGAACCATAGTTTTTGGTTTGGGAGCTCACGTAATGAAGGTAGGATTGAACCCTATAGTTATAGATCTTATGGAACGAAACATTATTTCGGCCATAGCCATGAATGGAGCAGGCATCATCCACGATGCGGAGATTGCTATGGTAGGTACTACCTCAGAAAATGTGGAATCCACGTTGGTAGAAGGTTCATTTGGAATGGCTAAAGAAACGGGGGAGGGTCTAAATCTCGCCATCTCTGAAGGAAGTAAATTTGGTATGGGACTGGGAGAGTCTGTGGGTAACTGGCTGATAAAAGAGAATTTCCCTCACAATAACCTAAGTATTCTAGCTGCGGGGGTGCGTTTAGAAATTCCCGTTACTGTTCATGTTGCCATTGGGACGGATATAATCCACACTCACCCATCTATGGATGGAGCCGCTGTAGGTGCAGCTAGTCACCTTGATTTTCGCACCTTTTGCTCCATCATCGCTACCCTTGAAGGTGGGATATATATGAATTTAGGCTCTGCGGTGATACTACCTGAAATATTTTTAAAGGCCTTATCTGTAATCCGAAATCTGAATCTAAAACTAGAAAATTTTATCACCGTCAATATGGATTTCATAAGACATTATCGTCCTCTTAAAAATGTGGTGGAAAGACCTACTAAAATGGGGGGTAAGGGATACAATTTTATAGGTCATCATGAAATTATGTTTCCTTTATTCGCAGCGGCCCTCATTGAGGAAATAGAAAAGAATTAGGGGAGGCCGAGTCTCAAAAAGGCTCATGATGGAGCGCAGGATTATAATTGAGGCTGGGGAAGTAACAAGTGAGGCCATTTTGGCAGAAAGTGAAACAGCTAAGGCAATTTGGGACTCCCTTCCAATCGAATCTACATGTAATACCTGGGGAGATGAGGTTTATTTCGGCATTCCTGTTTTCCTGTCCCTGGATAAAACTGCTAAAGAGATTGTTGATATAGGGGATTTAGGTTATTGGCCCACAGGTAAGGCATTATGTATCTTTTTTGGCCCCACACCCATCAGCGAAGGGGATGAAATACGTCCTGCCAGTGCAGTCAATATTGTGGGTAAGATTCTCGGTGACCCAAAGATATTTAAGAAGGTATCTACTGGCACCAAGGTTCACGTGAAAAAGGCAGAATAGGAAGTTCTTATCCAGTATACTCCTATGCACAATCTCGCATAGCTCCGGCAAGACATCGGTTAGATCTCTTTCTGTGATTTGATTAATTGTTGTGAAATCGAGGTCTTCCGAAAATCTCCAGTCCGTGAAATAGAATTTATGCAGTGTAGTTCCTCCTTTGAAGACAAGGTTATTTCTCAATTTTGGAAATTTTGACAGTCCAAAGAGTATCCAGTCGAGAATATAATCTTTTTCTATTATGATCTCATGGACCTTTCTCTCAGCAGAGAGTCGCTTAATATCTTCAACACTAATCAATTAAACCCTTCTCCATGATAAAATTTCTTCTTCTGAAATATTCACTATCAAATTCCATCTTGAAATAGTTTTTCCCTTCTTTGGTAAGAGTGGATCAAGAGGAGAAAAACCCTTAGCAATTAATTCCTGCAGGGCGTTTGCCCTTACTTTTTTCTCTAATCCCAAAATTTCTAATAGATATCCCAACCTTTTGGAAACAGCAGAGTTCCTTATTTTTCTGGCGTAATTTACTAGCTTATCGAAATCAATTTCTTCTCTTGCATTCCAAATACCTTTTGTTATTTCTATGATGCCCCCACAGAATTCAGGATGGTCAAGGCAATCTATAAGGGTCTTTTCCCTATCTGAAACTCGTACATTGGTATTATTAATCTCAATATTTGCCAATCCAAACATTTTATATTCAGGAATTTTAATGAATTTATATTTAATACCTGCAATCATTGTCTCCTTCTTTCTTTTGGTCGAGGCAATAAAA
>DTXE01000353.1 GCA_012962595.1 Syntrophaceae bacterium
AATTATTACATCAAAAATTTGATTTGTGTCTTCAAGGTACTTCCTTCCATCTCCAAATTTCAACTTTACCTTTGGGTCTAAAAATGAATCTTTATGAAAGAACGAGAGATGTTCCTTAGCAGCCAAGACCACTTCACGGTCAATATCGATCATGACCACCACATCTATGCCTTTCAATTGTAATACTTGCCTTAAGGTAAATCCATCACCACCACCAATAATAAGAATCCTCTTTGGATCAGGATGGATTATTAAAGAAGGCATTACCAAGGCCTCATGGTAAATAAAGCCATCTAACTCTGAACACTGTATTTTTTCATCTAGGAATAAGGCCTTGCCATAAGCATAGGTCTCCACCAGTTCCATTCTTTGATATTTGGTCTTGACCGATAAGATGGATTCTTTGACCTTTAAAATGCGGGCCTCGTAAGGACCGTCATACTCACAGAGCCATCCCGAATCCCTGAGGTTTTCCATCATAACTTTCTCCTATTTTATGGGGGATTCGATGACCAGAGATATTTATTATACCCCTTGTAACTTCCATCATACTAACATGCTGAGCTTGTAGTTTCTCGGCTAGAAAATTTGCAGCGATTTCTGGCGATATCTTATCGCCACAAGTAAACACATCCACGGCAGCATAACCGTATTCAGGCCAGGTGTGGATACTTAAATGGGATTCTGCAATGACCACAACCCCACTTATCCCCACTGGGCTGAAGGGATGAAAGATATCTTTGACGGGCGTAGCACCAGCAGCTTGGGCTGCCTTAACCAAAAAGTTTCTTATGACCTTCCTGTCGTTTAGGATTTTTGAGTCACAACCCATCAATTCCACCAGCAAATGTTTACCAAGACCATTCATGTTCCCACCCCCCTCTTTTTGATTTTTCAAATTTGTTCCAGGTGCTAGGCTTATTACATAATTTTAACATTTTTTGCAATAAAAATTGAAGAAAACCCTTCTTGCTCCGTAAAATGAATTTTTTGACCCATCTAAGACTTGCTTTGCGGTATATAAATCCTTGATTACAGGGAGAAATTTTTATATACTTCTCAAAATAGATTCTGTCCCGTTTTTAGGATAAAGGTGTGAGATATTATCCTGTCCTTCTTGATGTCCGTGATCAGAGATGTATTATTGTGGGAGCTGGTGCCGTAGGAGAGAGAAAGGCGGTAACACTCCTAAATTGCAGAGCCAAAGTGGAGCTTATAGGAAAGATACTTTCCTCAACGCTTGCTGATTTGGTTAAGGAGCATCGGGTGAAGTACCTGGGTAATCAATATAATGATTTTTACCTTGAAGAGGCCTTTTTGGTAATAGCTGCCACTGATGATTCTGCACTTAATTACCGTATAGCGGAAGATGCCAGAAGAAGGGGTATTCTCTATAACACTGTAGATCGACCTGATTTATGCTCTTTCATTGTACCTTCTATTATAAACCGTGGAGATCTTATAGTGGCTTTCTCTACATCTGGTAAAAGCCCTGCCTTTGCTAAAAAACTAAGGATGGAATTTGAAGAGGTCTTTGGCAAGGAATATGAAGTCTTTTTGGATCTTATGGGACGAATCCGAGAGAGAGTTTTATGTAAGAGCCAAGATTCTTCCAAGAATAGAGAGATATTTGAGCAATTGGTCTATTCTCCTGTATTAGGCTGGATTAAAAAAGGTGATGTTGAGTCCTTGGACAATTTGTTGATAAACCTCTTAGGTGAAGAATATAGTTTGAAAGAACTAGGAATAACAGTAAGATGAATACCTTCTTTTTCGCCTTAACTACTGGCCTGTATATATTAGGAACCGGGGGATATATAGTCTTTATTGTAATTCAAGAAAAAAACATCCATAAAATTGCCTCCAAAATCCTCCTGGGTGGTTTTATTTTTCATACCGTAAGCCTTGTTCTTCGCTACATAGAGGTAGGACACATGCCCGTAGCCAGTCTTCCGGAGTCTTTATCATTCTTTGCCTGGGCCACGGTAGGAGCCTATCTCCTTATTCAATTACGGTATGACATTATGGTCTTGGGCTCCTTTGTTTCCCCAATTGCCACTGTACTTATGCTTATCTCATTCCTTCTTCCCAGAGAGGTGACCCCCCTCTCTCCAACACTCAAGAGCCTCTGGGTTACTGTCCATGTGGGGACTGCCTTTGTGGGAAATGGGGCATTTGCCCTG
>DTXE01000354.1 GCA_012962595.1 Syntrophaceae bacterium
GATAAAAATGCCTCACTCCCTGGGGCAGAAAAATCTAAAACAAACTCCCTGGTTTTTAGTTTTTCCTGTCTGCACAGGCAGGCAATTTCTTCTTTTGGTATTAACTGGTCTACATGTATGTTGGAGTAAATAGTTGCTCCTATGATATGAATACGCTCTCCCCTGCCTGCGCAGGCAGGAAATTCCTCGACTTTCTTTACTTCCACAGGTTCTGGCCAGAAGCGACCTTCAATTATCATTCCTTCCTTAATCATCTTTAGTCCTCCATGCCACAGTTTCGGCTATATAGCTCTCCTTAATTCCCTCTCTAAAGGCTCGCTTTTTCCCTCAGTCTCTTTTTGCTCTTCTATCTCTTGTTCCATCCTATCCTGAATTCTCAACATTTCCTCTCTTTCTTTCTCAGGTGTTCTAGCAGATGGTAAAGCCGCCTTTATAATAATGTCTGCTTGCTCATCAAAGAATTTGACCTCATCTTTAATTAAGGTTGTCGGCTTGTAGTTTTTAAATAAACACCTTGCATTGCGTTCAATCTCATCCAATATTTTTGAAGCTTTGGAGTGATGGGTCAGGAAAACTGCAACATAGGCATTTTCTTCTACCTGAAGATTTTTGGTTATTTTCTCTACCTCTTTCAATATTTGTTCATCTTCAATATTTTCAGCAAGATATCTCGCAACAAAAAAGTAGTAGAGATATGGTTACCTAAAGGAATAGTTATTGAGACTATCTCTTAAGATTATCAAACTCAAATTTCTTAGAAGTTTTTCTGTACGATTGGCAAAGTGTATTTCTCTAAATACAACATCATAAACGAATCGAAATCCTCAGGTGGTAAATGATATTTTCTCTGTTTATAAATATAAAAAAGCTAACTCTGTCAGGAAATTAATGTATATATCAATCTCATCATTTCTGACGCCTTGCCGTCTCAAATAAAAGTATATGAAAACTTCCTTAATAGCAGCATAAAGGGAGCTTGAATGATTATATTTAAGCTTTTCCTCTCAAAAGATCCCTCCAACACATTGTTGACTAAGCTATAAGTATCTCGAAAGCCCAATTTCTTAATCTCTTTTTCAATATCTACGCTGTGGAGAATCTCTAAGTGTGCACCTTCAGATACCTCTAGCATAGGCCAATTTTCTAAGTTGTCAGCATTACCAGATCTTGTAAATGATCTTTTTGCAAGGGAAAGTGGGTCTACAAGCCTCATCAGATTAATTTCCATATTATCTACTTTGATATTGCCATGCTTAAGATGCGATATTAAGGTATCTAACATGTCAAACTTCATCATTCTGGTAACTATCGAAAATTGTTAGTGGCTACTTCAGGGAAGCTTTCATTTATCTCCTTGAGCCTATTCTCAACTATCTCTTCACTATATGAAAAGCGGATAACCAATAAAGCGTTATGCCACTCGTTGCTGCTTACTTTTCCAACAGCCATTCTCATATCCAAGGCTTTATATACGCCAGATAAACACTCTATAATGTCTAAAAGCTTTATGTCAGCCATCTTAAAAATCAACGATCTCAATTGAATTTGAAATCAGATTAACGGGTTAAATGCTTTTTGTCAAGAAACAAGATGCACATCTAGCTCTCCCATC
>DTXE01000355.1 GCA_012962595.1 Syntrophaceae bacterium
AAGCTTACTCCCTTCTTAAAAAGATGGTGTCTAAACAGAATCAGGCCACAAATCATTAGAAGACCTGCTATAAGTATCCAATACCCATACTCTAAAATTACATGAAAAAAAACGATTCCAAGAAGGGCAAGAAATGGAATGGATAGACCGAGTAATAGAACTAGGTAAATGACCATTATACTGGAAAAGGTAGTTTTTTCTACTTCTCTATTCTTTAATCCCTTTTTAGACATATCGTCACTTCCTTTCTTTCAAGACCTCAACAAGTTTGATATTTCAGTTAGCTGAGCCTGTCAATAGTTTTTTGACTCCCTTTGTGGATTCTTCTTGATGTGAATTATGTAAATGTTAATTCAGGTCTTCCCTAAATGGGAATCTCTTGGTTTCCTAAGTGAAATTTACTGGGTGGAATGATTTGGATTTTCTCATAAATTATGCTATATATACATAACATGTAAAAATTTGAGGTGAGAGAGTTTGAAAAAATTTGAGATAACGCCTCGCTTGGTAATTCCCATTTTGGTAGTTATGGTCATTGCCGCCGGTTTGAGTTTTTATCTTGTTACTTCCAAAAAGAAGGTGGTGGAAAAGGTAGAGCAAAGAGCCCCAGAAATGGAGGAACCTGCCTTGCTTACCTTTGCAGAAAAAAAAGAAATTCCTCCTCCCATAACTACCCCTTTACGTCC
This sequence comes from Syntrophaceae bacterium, assembly GCA_012962595.1. Lineage (GTDB taxonomy): Bacteria > Desulfobacterota > DTXE01 > DTXE01 > DTXE01 > DTXE01. The sequence continues at coordinate 687 of DTXE01000355.1, forward strand.
CTGGGCAGTTCAGGTATCTGCCTGCCAATCGTACACCCAAGCCAAACACTTTAAGGATGTACTCAAAAATAAAGGTTTTCCTGCATATCTAACCGAGGCGACCGTAAAGGGGAAAAAGTGGTATAGGGTGAGATTAGGATTTTATCCCACAAAAATCGAAGCGGTAGAGGTAGGTAAAAGGATTGCTTCAGAATTTAAGATAAAGGATTACTGGCCAGTTAAGCCCACCAATGAAGAAATAGAGAAGATTCATTGAAGGACAAGGGTTCTAAAGGGATTTTTATCTGCCAGGCTTGTGGATACCAAAATCCTAAGTGGTTGGGGAAGTGTCCAGGCTGTGGTGAATGGCAGACCATGGTTGAAGACATCCCCGTGGACAAAAGGGCCTATAAGTTCTCCTTCACCGAGGATGAAACAGATCAAAAACCTCAATCCATTGATAAAATCGATATAAGAGATGAACAAAGGTTAAGTACCCACATACAGGAACTAGATCGAGTTTTGGGTGGAGGGATTGTACCGGGATCTATCATCCTCGTCGGCGGTGACCCCGGCATCGGCAAGTCCACACTTATCCTTCAGGCACTTTCAAGATTAAGTACAGATGGCCCAAAGGTTCTTTATGTCTCCGGAGAGGAATCTGCCAAACAGATAAAAATGAGGGGAGAGCGGATAAGGATTCATTCAAAAAATCTTTATGTGGTAACCGAGACATCCCTGGAGAAAATCTTTCAGATTGTGAAGGAATTGGAACCTAGAATACTAGCGGTTGATTCCATCCAAACCATCTATACCGCAGACCTTACCTCAAGCCCTGGTAGTATTGGCCAAGTTCGTGAGACAGCAGGAAGGCTTATCACCTTATCCAAAAAGACAGGAATCCCTACCTTCCTGATCGGTCATGTTACCAAAGAAGGAGCTATAGCCGGACCTAGGATTCTGGAGCATATGGTTGATACGGTTCTGTACTTTGAGGGAAACCGAGGTCATCCCTTCAGGATATTAAGAGCGGTTAAGAACCGCTTTGGATCTACCAATGAAATTGGGGTATTTGAGATGGGATCCTATGGATTGAGGCAAGTTTTGAATCCTTCAGAACTATTTCTGTCAGAGAGGCCCCTGGATGTTCCTGGAT
>DTXE01000356.1 GCA_012962595.1 Syntrophaceae bacterium
ATCTTGAAGATTATATAAAAGAATTGAAAAAGTTTATACAAAACAATTCACTATGAAGAGATTCAAGCTCCAAACTAAACAAAAAGAAGAAATAAAAGCGAATTTAAAAACATTCCTTGCCAGCAGACCAGAAATCATTTTTGCATACCTCCATGGAAGTTTTTTAGAAACTCATGGATTTAGAGATATAGACCTAGCATTCTACCTCAAAAAAATAAAAAAAGAAGAAGTAATAGACTATGAAATAAAGATCTCAACTGAAATAGAAAAAAAGATCAAATATCCAATCGATGTCAAAGTACTAAATTATGCACCCATAGGTTTTAGATATGAAATCCTAAAAGGAGAACTACTCTACTGCAGAAATGATGAAACCAGATTTAACTTTATTGAAAAAACTTGGAGAGACTACTTAGACTTCAAACCTATAGAAAAAAACATATTAATGGATTTAATGGCATAGAACTTATATAGATATGTAAAATTTACCATAGCAAGCCAAGCATGACACTGTAGTTGCTGCATGTGCTTTAATTTTTATTGCTTCTAAGGGTTCAAGAACCCTTAGAAGCGACAGATGTGCCAGCACTAGGTAAATGCACTTCGCTTATGTAGTCGGGATGTTCCCGCAGAATTGGCATCCTGTTCACCACCCAGCGGTAGATGAGAAGCTGAATGGTTAAGACTGCTATGAGGACCACGCCCTCCTTCCAGTAGATGTGGTGTGGGAGTTGCCAGTTGAATGCAATAAGTGTGGTGTTGACCCTGTTGAGAGCTATAGTAAATATAGTTAACAGGGCAGTTAATTGGACAAAACCTACATTCTTCCTTTGAACCCCATAATAAAAGAGGAAGGGGAGAATGGCGAAGAGGCTGAACTCGACGAAGAACCAGTGGCCATAAGGCGTATTCAGATATTGCCAGACGTTTTCTTGGGCCACACTGTATAACCTCAGGCCAACGTAAGTGATGAGTATGAGGGCTGAGGCTTTCCCGAGACCGAGGGAGATGTTGTCGAGGCTTTTCAGGTAGTGAGAGTCAGCTTTGTCTTTTAAAAATATCTGAGTGAGTTTGCTTACGACGATCAAATAAGCAAGCCCAGCTGGGATACAAGATACAAAAAAAAGCCATGGCAAAAACGATGTGTACCAGAGGGGGTGGAGTTTTCCTGGGGTAAGAAGGAACATCGCACCAAGAGCAGATTGGTGAAGTGTCGAAAGCATTATACCGCTTATGACGAGCGCAAGTGTTATTATCTTAGCCCATCTGCGTAAAGTTTTGAAGCCAAGCCACTCGAATGCAGGTGGAGCAAGTTCGAGTGCCTGGACTAAGTTGTAGAGGGCTACGTGCCATGCCACCAGAAACAGGACTGAGTTTGTGCCGAAGGAGATGACCATGGGGTAATATATCCGCCAAGGACGGCCTATGTCAATAAGTATAAAGACTACGGCGAAGAAGTAGCCGAGGAAACCTAGTAGTATTGCATTCTTGAGGACGGGATGGTATTTTTTTAGCCCAAAAATGTACACTGCGGTTCCAAGGACAAACCCCACAGATGAGTATGGCACCTGTGTGAAGAGTCCTATGCCAAGGAAGAGACCCCATGGTAATTCATTTGAAGCTTCAGTTACTGCAACGAGCCCCTGGGTATATCGCTGTATTAAAAAGTAGAGCCCTACGAAGACTATGAGCCCAGCAATTATGTTGAAAGGGGTTAGGAGTCTCTTCATATATTCTTTTATGGTCAGCCCCATGAACAACTTATCACTGATCCAATCAATATATTCATTGATCCAAGCAGGAAATTTGATCATAGCTTATCTTCCTCCTTTTCTGAATCAACAACCTCATCCTGAACGTTCTCTGCCCGATGGTTTGACATAAGATAAATGCCTCCGAAGAGGGCAGGCCAAGAGATAAGAGTGAGACCAACCATCGAGAGGAAGTCCTTGGTATATTCTGGATATGGAGTAGTCCCTACATCCATTGGAAAGTCAAGTTGCGAGAAAGGAACTCCGGAGATATATAGCCATCCCGTCCCTCCAGCTTCATGTTCACCGTAGACATGGTCAATATATTTGTCTGGCTCACTCAAGATCCTAGTCCAGGCGAGTTTGATCAATTCGCTTCTTTTGCCGAAGGTGATGGCTTCCACAGGACATGCCTCGGCACACGCCGGAACAATACCCTCAGAAATCCTGTGGTAGCACATAAAGCACTTTTGAACCTTGGGAGTGAATGCATTAGAATACTCATAGGCTGGCACATGGAATGGACAAGCTACGATGCAGTACCGGCAGCCGAAGCATACATCCTCGTTCCAAATGACTGGCCCCTCTTTGCTCTTTTTCATAGCTACTACAGGGCAGGCTGAGGCACAGGCAGGCTCATCGCAATGCATGCACTGTACTTTGCGATATACTGGTTTTCCGTTTGAGTCGTAATAGCGATTGACTACTGTGTATGCTTGTACATCAGCAACATAGGGTTTTCTCTTCTCCTCGAAAACAGATTCATCTTCAAAAGATGTTTTTGGTTCAGGCAAATTATTTGCTTTGTTGCAGGCTGCTTCACAACGGCGACAGCCTATGCACCTAGTTAAGTCACTTAGCATACCATAGCGATCTGGATTGCCAGTAAAACTCTTAGCAGCCGATGCCATACCATGATCGCCAACGAGGCTCCCTGCTAGGAGGGAGCCTCCAATTTTTAGAAAGTCCCTTCTACTCATCATGCTTTAGCACCTCCACTAGCAGGTTTATGACATCCTTGGCACAGATTCACATTGTTAGTGTAGTCTGTGTGATCAGGGGGTATCTTGGCCGCCCCTGCAATGCCTTTTAGGTGACACATGAGGCAGTTGTCGTGATAAACGATTTTTATATTCTGATAAATGCCCTTTTTGTGGCACTTGTTGCAGTCCTCCCACATCAGCTCGTGGGGTCTAGCTGGAGCATTGATAGCCAGAGCCGTGGAGGGAAGTCCTTGAGTGTGACATAGCTTGCAACTCTCAGGGCCGCCGAAAACCTCCTTGTGACAATACATGCACCGCTCATGGATTGCAGCCTTAAGGCCGGGCTTGCTCAAATTATGGGGGTCAAAGGGAACACCGTGGCAATCCTTGCAAGCGTGAATTTCACCATTACTATTGTGGTGACATGTTTCGCAACTAACCTCGGTTTTCATCACTTCATGAAGATGTTTTGCCGATACGTAGGCGAGTGGGAGATACTCCGAGGTGTTGACTCCAAAGGTTGATTCTGAAGTGGTTGGTGTAGCCACCCCACTATGGTTACCATTCGTGACAAACGCTATTACAGCTATACCTCCAAACATCATCAGCACTAGGGGTACGGCAACTGACATAATTCTTTTTACTTTGTTGGCATGTATCAAATATTTGGTGGACTGTATCAAATGCCAGAAAGCAAGGAATCCAAACAAATATACTACAATTAGCAGGTATCCTACTCCTTTAACAAAAGTTAGGTATTCTAGAAGAGTTTTCATAGTAACCTCCGTATATATAATATTTGGAGAATGTTTAGGAAGTAAGTTAATCCTTTTTTACTTTTTTTCTCTCTATGCTTTCTTTTATATCCAAAATGTTCTGCTTTAATGGTATTCGTATAAACACCTCACAAAAATTGGGTGGTGTAGAAAAACAAGTTGAAAAATTGAGTAAACACCAACATGGCGTTTCTGTGTTTTTTCAACTAAAATTTCTACATCGCCCTTTGTCAGATATTCATATTTTTGAGTGTTGCTTCATGATCCACACTGATCATGTTCTTCCAATCTTTCATATAGACCCAAAATCCATGGACCATATATACAACGAAAGCTGCTGGAATAAGGAACACCCATCCTACTAGGAAAGCGATGAAACTTTCTGCTGGGAAATAATAAGCTGCTCCTATAACAGC
>DTXE01000357.1 GCA_012962595.1 Syntrophaceae bacterium
AATAAAAATAAAGCCGTTATAAAGCCTATTGGAATAATCCATACCCCGTATAAGATTGTGAAAGAAATTCCTTGTCAGGGATATAGATCTAAAGAGATTGGTGAAATCGAGATATTTGATGAATATAAAGAAGGTCTGACGGACATCGAAGGCTTTTCCCATATCATACTATTATACCTGTTTCATAAAAGCGAGCATTACACACTGCTTGTCAAACCATTTTTAGATAATAGGCTACATGGTCTCTTTGCCACAAGAGCTCCTAAGAGGATAAACCCCATTGGGCTTTCTGTGGTGAAATTGCTTGAAAGAAAAGATAATGTACTTAAGATTACGGAGATTGACATGCTGGATGGCACACCTCTCATAGACATAAAACCTTATGTTCCTCAGTTTGATGGAAGAGAGGATGTAAGGGTTGGCTGGCTAGAAGATAAACTTAAATGATTGCATTAATGCAATATTTATATCGCAACCTATCTGGATTTGCCATAAATCACTTGGATTTGACCTGAATTTAACTCCTTGAATTTACTGAACATGTTGATGAAAGAGTGCTGCAAACAAACCTGGTATGATCTGTGCTTTTAAGAAATTGTGAGCCTGCCCTTCACCTTTTACTCCCTTGATCCACAACAGGGTTGGCCTCTTCAAAATTTAACGAAGGGATAAGGAGGTGATCATATGCCAGGATTGAATGGAACAGGGCCTATGGGAATGGGTCCCATGACAGGTGGAGGAAGAGGATGGTGCAACCCATATTGGGGTGGAATGGGCTATCGCTGGTATGGTCCATATTATGGTTATCCTGCCTATGGGATGATGCCCTATGGCCCAAGGATGTATGCCTACGGGCCTTTTGGCTTGGGCAGAGGTCGGAGGTTTGGTAGAGGACGAGGCTGGAGATGGTGGTAACAAAATCCGCTTTATAAGGAGGTAAAGGCATGCCATATGGGAGAGGATTTGGATTTAGAGGATATTCTCCACCATGGCCTTACGTGGGCCTAGGACGCGGGGGACTTCCCAGGTGCTGGGCATTTGGGTATTGGGGTCCTCCTCCATATTATGGATCCTATCCACCATACGGAGTACCTATGAGCCGGGAGGAGGAACTGAATTTCTTGAAGGAGGAAATGGACCTTTTAAGGAAAGAGATGGAAACCATTGATGTCAGAATAAAGGAGTTGGAGAAAGAAGAACAATAGGGAGAATATCTATGAAGGTATGTGTAAGTGCCTCAGGACCAAGACTTGATGACCACATAGACCCACGTTTTGGGAGATGTCAGTATTTCATCTTTCTCGATACGGAGACCATGGATTTTGAATCTATACCAAATGCCAGTATGGCGCTCGGGGGTGGAGCAGGAATTCAAGCTGCCCAGTTTGTGGCCAATAAAGGGGCCAAAGTTGTTTTGACTGGGCAGGTAGGCCCCAAGGCATACGATGTCTTAGTAGCAGCAGGAATTGAAATAGTCACTGGAGCCTCAGGAACTGTAAAAGAAATAGTAGAGCGATATAAAAGGGGTGAATTCCGTGGCACAACTATGCCATCCGGTCCCGGACCTGGTATGGGAATGAATCCAGGGATGGGCATAGGAAGAGGAATGGGAAGAGGCATAGGTCGCTGCTGGGGAGGAGGTGTAGGTACTTATGCCTCCAAAGAAGAGATTGAAATGTTAAGGCGTCAATCTCAGACCATGAAGGAACAATTAGAGCAAATGAGAAAGAGGATAGAGGAGCTGGAAAAGGAGAGGAAAGGAGGAAATAAGTGAGTACTGGGGAGATGCCCAAAACTTGTGATACCAAGGCTGCCACTACCCAAATACAGGACATGATAATCAGGGGTGCCCTGGAAAAGATTAAAAATAAGTTCATTGTTATGAGTGGCAAAGGAGGGGTAGGGAAAAGCAGTGTGGCCGCTAACCTGGCAATAGCCCTGGCCACATGTGGATATACGGTGGGGCTGTTAGACATAGACCTCCATGGCCCTAGCATTCCCAAAATTCTTGGCCTGAAGGGAGAATTATCGTTACCCCTGATATATGCCAATAGTTTAAAGGTGGTTTCCATTGAATCTCTGCTGCAAGACAAAGATTCTGCAGTAATCTGGCGAGGTCCCATAAAACTACAGGCTATCCGTAGTTTCCTGGCAGATATTGAGTGGGGGGAACTGGATTATTTGATTGCCGATTCTCCGCCGGGCACTGGAGATGAACCCCTGACCATCGCGCAAACAATCAGTGATGCCAAAGCCATAATCGTCACCACACCCCAGGAAATATCCCTTCAAGATATAAGGAAATCTATAAATTTCTGCAGGCAGGTAAAAATGGAGGTTTTTGGCATCATAGAGAATATGAGTGGATTTATCTGTCCACACTGTAGAGCCAAAATTGACCTATTTAAAACCGGTGGCGGTGAAAGAACTGCCATACAGATGAAGGTCCCTTTCTTGGGGAGAATACCGTTTGACATCCGAGTAGTAGAAGCTACAGATAAGGGTCTTCCCTATCTAGCTAATGATAAAAACTCAGAGGCTGGTAAGGCATTTGATGAAATGGTCAAAAAGGTTATCGAACGCACTTTACCCAGAGAATCTCAACACCCGGTACAATCCATGGAGAAAGTCCTGAATACATCTAAGGAGGTAATAAGTATGAAAATTGCTATTCCAGTGGAGGGAGGAAGACTGGCAAGTCATTTCGGTCATTGTAGGGAATTCGCCTTTTTTGATGTGGAGAACAGCACTGTTAAGAATAGGACAATAGTAGCTGCACCACCCCATCAGCCCGGCCTTCTGCCTAACTGGATGCATGAACATGGGGTAAATGTGGTTATTGCTGGAGGCATGGGCCAGAGGGCCCAAGGCCTTTTTGCCCAGTATAATATCATGGTCATCACTGGTGCCCCAAATCTCCCTCCAGAAGAGATTGTCAATCAATATCTTAATGGAACCTTAATAACTGGTCCCAATGTTTGTGATCACTAGTGGTCATCATTTAAATATGGAGATAAAAGGAATGAACTGTGGTTATTAGTGTTGCCAGTGGGAAAGGAGGAACAGGTAAGACTACTGTGGCCATCAACCTAGCCCTTTCTTTATCCGAGGGATGTTTAAATAATGTTCAACTAATAGATTGCGATGTGGAAGAACCCAATTGCCATTTGTTTCTTAAGCCACATATAGAAAAGAAATTTCCCGTAGGTATCGCCACACCTGAAGTAGATGAATCTCGATGCGATTACTGTGGCAAATGTGCAGAGGCCTGTCAGTTTAAGGCCCTGGCAGTGATAAAGGAAGGCAGAAGTATACTTTATTATAAAGAGCTATGCCATGGGTGTGGTGCATGTGCCTATATTTGCCCATCTCATGCCGTTAAAGAGAAATTCGAGGATATAGGATTTATAGAGATAGGAAAGGTAGGAGATATAGAGTTCATTCATGGCCTTCTAAATATAGGCAAGCCTATGGCCGTTCCCATTATCCGAAAACAAAAAGGACTTATCGATAGGCGTAAAACGGTAATCCTTGATGTGCAGCCAGGAACCTCCTGCCCGGTAGTGATGGCTGTTGGAGGAACTGATTTTTGTTTGCTTGTAACCGAACCCACCCCATTTGGTCTTAATGATTTGAAGATAGCGGTGGAGATGACAAGGAAGCTATCAGTGCCATTAGGAGTGGTGGTAAATTGCTCGGATATAGGAGATCGAAAGGTTTGGGATTACTGCAATAGAGAGAATATCCCCATTTTGATGGAGATGCCGTGGAATAGAAGGATAGCCGAGGCATATTCCAAGGGGATTCCTCTGGTAGAGGAAATGCCCGAATATAGGGAAAAATTTCGGCTAATGTACAATCAAATAGAAGCCATAATTGAAGGAACTATCCCTAAAAGTATCGCACAGACCAAGAATTGAATAATAAGAGGCTGACTGGTGTACTATGAAGCAGTTAACCATAATTAGTGGAAAGGGTGGTACTGGCAAGACTACAATCACCGCCGCCTTTGCTTCCCTGGCGAAAAACGCTGTCTTGGCTGATGCCGATGTAGATGCTGCTGATCTCTATCTGATTTTAAATCCTGATATAAAAAGCCAAGAGGAATTTTACGGAGGGTATATTCCTGTTATAGATCGAGGTAAATGCACGGAATGTGAGGTCTGTGAAGAGCTATGTCGCTTTGATGCCATTAATGATTTTGCCATAGATGATATTGCCTGTGAAGGCTGTGGCCTTTGTGCCCTGGCATGCCCCAGTGAGGCCATAAAAATGGAGAGGGGGCTTTCGGGCCATCTATTTACTTCCCAAACTAGGTTTGGTCCTATGGTATATGCAAGACTTGGTGTAGCTCAAGAAAATTCTGGCAAACTAGTAAGCTTAGTCAGGCAAAGGGCCAGAGAAATCGCAGAAAAAGAGGGGAGGAATCTAATAATTGTTGATGGCCCTCCAGGTATAGGTTGCCCAGTTATTGCAAGCATAGGAGGGGTAGATATGGTTTTGGTAGTAACCGAACCTACCATTTCCGGAATCCATGACATGGAGAGGATTGCAGGCGTTGCCAAGCACTTTAAGGTCCCTGCACTGGTGTGCATTAATAAGTATGATATTAATATGGAAAACAGCACTAAAATAGAGCTCTGTTGCCGGGAGAATGGTATAGAGATAGTAGGCAGTCTTCCATATGACGTTTGTGTAACCAAGGCCATGGTGCAAGGAAAGTCTATCATAGAGTCCGATTGTGGCCAAATAACCTCTAATGTAAAGGTAATCTGGGAGAAGGTGCAAGAGGTGCTGAATGGGAGGCAAGTCAAACGGAGAAGTGGCTAAGGAGGTGATTATAAATGCCTAAAGGAGATGGAACTGGGCCTATCAGAGGGAGCGGTCCAGGTATGGGAAGAGGTATGGGCAGAGGTGGCAGGATGGGTGGTAGCAAGGCAGGTGCTGGTCCTGGTGGAGAATGTGTTTGCCCTAAGTGTGGAACTACAGTTGCCCACCAGAGAGGGATTCCCTGCTTTGAAATGGCCTGCCCAAACTGTGGCACAGGCATGGTCAGAAAGTAAATTTTTATTGAAGAGAGGTAAAAAATGCCCATCTATGAGTATCGGTGCAATGATTGTGGAAAGATATCAGAGATACTGACTAAAATGGGTTCTCAGGATGAGGTTCCTAGGTGTAAGGACTGTGGAAGTACTAATCTTGAAAGGTTGATGTCGGTATCCTTTTCTACCGTGAGACATGGAGATTATACACCTGGTACCACCTGTTGCGGAAGTTCAGAACGGTGCGATATGCCCCCTTGCTCTGACGGAGGTGTTTGTAGAAGAGATTAAACAAAGTTAAGAGCGGAGGGTTCATATGTGTGGAGAGCTTGATAAGGCGATGAAGGAAAGTATCTCCAAGAGGCCCGCCATATCAGCAAGGAGGTTATCTTAAACGCCTTAGATGGTCTACCAGAGGAAGGTGTGCACTGTGCCCTCTTGGCTTCACTTACCTTAAACAAGGCCATCGAAGACTATCTGGGCATAAAAAATAACAATCCATGTTGGGTCCTCTATCCTTCTAACAGGTGTTATCCAGATTTAGCCTATGTTCCATTTCTTAATAGCGAGTCTTGTACTTCTCTCGGGATTCACCGCACATAATGGCATAAAATTGACCATCCTTTTCAATAACGTGCCATATGATAAGAATCTAACCACGGCATGGGGATTTTCGTGTCTTATTCAACATCCAGAAAAGACCATCCTTTTCGACACAGGCGGTGACGGCGATCTCTTGCTTTCTAATATGAGAAGCCTTGCAGTCCATCCAAAGGACATTACTTCAGTAGTTCTATCCCACATTCATGAGGATCACACAGGAGGGCTTTGGCGTTTCCTAGACGAGAACAATGACGTAACTATATACTTGCCTGAATCATTTCCTGTAAAGTTCAAGGAAGAGGTAAAAAGGAAAGGGGCAAAGGTTGTTTCAATTTATAAACCTATAGAGATTTACAGAGATGTTTATTCCGGCGGAGAAATGGGAACTTGGATAAAGGAACAATTTTTGATATTGAAAACCGGAAAAGGGTTGGTTATGGTTACTGGCTGCGCCCATCCTGGCATTGTAACCATGGTGAGATATGGCAAGGAATGGTTAAGGGACCGGGTATATCTGGTATTGGGAGGATTTCATCTAATGGGATATACCGATAGCCAGATTAAAAAGGTCATTAAGGAATTAAAGGAAATGGGTGTAGAAAAGATTGCCCCTAGTCATTGCACCGGTGAAAATGCCATATATCTTTTTAAGAAGGCGTGGAGAGAGAATTTTATCGATGGCGGCTGTGGAGCTGTGATGCGGGTGCCGTAAATACGCTGGATAAAATTGTCTTTCCCCAACTATTCTCAGAAGGGAAGTTAAGGGCTAGGATACCTATTGCGCCTTTAATTCTTCGGGGATATATAAACATGGCACAAGTATTTCGCTCATGAATTTAACATGCATATCGAGCTTATAGTAACTAACGATATCCTCCATACCACTATGACAATTGTGGCAAGGGGTTACTACCACCTTGGCCCCTGTAGCCTTCAACTGCTCTGCCTTTACTCTATTTCCTAACATCCGCGTCATCTTATAGGGTGGACCACAGTTGATCACACCACCCCCTGCACAACAGCAGTAATTATGCTCACGATTGGGATACATTTCTCTAAAATCCTCACACATAGCATTCATAACATACCGGGCCATCTCATGTAGGCCCCTTCCTCTAATAACATTGCACGGGTCATGTAAGGTAATGGGTTCTTTAAACTTCTTGGCAATCTTTATCTTTCCATCTCTCAGCAATTCATAATAATACTGAATGGCATGGATTACTGGGATAGGGTACATCTTCCAGCCCAACCACCTATTGCCCACATCGTAAATGGAGCGAAATGCATGTCCACATTCACCCATGACTATCTTTTTTACCTTGAGCCTCATGGCTGCCTCAAAATGGGCCCTTTTTACCCGCCCCATAACATCCCAATCACCTGAATACATAGCCATATCACTATTATCCCAACCATCGGTAGCAGGATAAGTCCAATCAATACCTGCCACTTTAAAAATAATGGCCATATTAGCCATAAGATGCGCTAGAAATTTGGGCTCTGGACCAATGACGGAGTACATAACCTCTGCCCCCTCTTTGTCGATAGGTATCCTAACACTAGGTACCGTATACCCTGCCTCCTCTTCCTGCCATTGGACCGTGTCTATCCACTCGTCCTGCTTTACCCACATCTGATTCATGGTCACAGCGTGACTGTGAGCTGTATCCTGGAGATATAGAGGGGTTACCCCTAGAAAGTGACATATGCGCCGGACGGTGAGCATCATGTAAGCGATATCAATGCCAAAGGGGCAAAACATGCTACAACGCTTGCATACATTACAGTCGGTATAGGCAATCAGTGCTGCCTGTCTTATAAACTCTGGGCTTACCCTACCCTTTTTTCTTAGCATCTCCCCTATGGTATTCTTAACCTTACCTGCTGGGGCATAATAGGGATCACCATCATGCGATAGATAATAATGGCAGGCAGTGGAACATAGCCCGCAGTGAATACAGGTATCAACATATGTCTTTAAGCGGGCCCCACCCTCTTCCTTCAATACTCGGTTTATCACCTTCTCTATCTTGTCTGGGGTAAGCCTCTTTATAGGCTGGTCTACACCTGGATCTTCTATCTTTCGTTCTTGTTCTGGTGCAACTATAGCTATAGCCATAATATATCCTCCTAGTTTTAAACCTCTAATAATTTGTGTTTTCTTTACTCAAATTCTTTTGCTCTAGCGATATATCAATTTTTATCCTAAGCTTTTCTAAAGGCTGTATACGATTTAAAACCCGGGGGCCATTTTCATATCTTGCTGTCCTACAATGACCGTGAAAAGGCATAAGCATAATATGTGCCAGAGGGTTCCTTATTTGGATTATGCCCAAAATAGGGGGAGTAGGTACTGGTGATTAATGAGTATGGAGTTGTATTGATTGCAAAAATGCACCTGAATCATTGCATATCTTGGGATTCTCCTATGCGCAAGTAAGCCTGAAGACTTGAGCTACCATACATTTAAGGATGTGTAACGGAAAGTGGTATAATTTATGCATTTGTTAACTTATCTTTAATCTTGCAGCTTCCCAAGTTAGCGAAAAATAAAATCTCTTGGTGACAAAACCATGCCTGCAATAATAGATAAAGAGAAATGCACCACATGCGGAGCATGTGTCGAGGCTTGTCCAGTAGAAGCCATCAGTCTCAATGACGTGGCCCACATAAACGGGGATAAATGTATAGAGTGTGGCACTTGTATAAGCGTATGCCCCAACAGGGCTATCACTTTAGAAGGGAGATTTGTTTTTCCTGCACCCCGATCTGGATATTCAGCTAGCAGGTACCTCTTTCTTTGTGGCCCAAAGGGCCATGAGGGTTTCATGTCAAAGGAAGAAATAGCCTTTTTGAAAGAGAGGTTGTCCTTTCTCAGGCAAAGGATGAAGGTAATTGACTGGCGTCTTAATGAGCTTGAAAAGGGAAGAAGATGAGAAGGTGCCACAGTGAGGAAATTAAACAGATGATATATGATATGGTATTAAGCCCTGAGCAGAGATTGACACCTATTGATGTTGAAAGAAAAATTGCTGCGGAGACAGGAGTAGATAGGAAGGCGGTGAGAATTGCTATTAAAGGGCTTATTGACTCGGGAGAGCTTGCATATACCTATTTTGGAAGTAGTTTTTTGGAGAGATCCTTTCATAAACCTCTCCCAATTTCCAAAAGGATTGTAATCAAGCCTCCTAATAAAATGTATATACCTGAAGAGAGGAATAGGGATATTGTGATCGCCATAAATCTTGGGGTAGCCTTTGGCAATGGAAGACATCCAAGTACCTATCTTGTCCTGAGGGCTCTGGAGAGTCTTTTCTTAGACCAGGATTACTTTGTGGGCATGCGTTCCATAAGAGTATTGGATGTGGGAACAGGAACGGGCATCCTAGCCATAGCTGCAGCTAAACTTGGTGCCCATGAAATTATAGGAATTGATATCGACCGTCTTGCACTGGCTGAGGCACTAGGCAATGTTGAGGTCAATGGTCTCACTGAACAAATAACCATTACCAGTACACCTTTGGAGGAAATAAAGGGTTCTTTTCAATTAATTATGGCTAACATTGGCTACCATACCCTAGAAACGCTGTGCCCTCTTCTGGTATCAAGAATGAAGAAGAGGGGCCTGCTTATCCTTTCAGGCATTAAGTTACATGAGTGGAAAGTCCTATTAAAAACTTACTTAGGATACGGCCTTACACCTTTGCAAACTGAAGCAGAACATAGTTGGGTATGTTCAGTTTTAAGGAAAAAGTAGTATTATCCTCCTTTATGCCATTGGAGTTTTACTATAGGCAAGGTCATTAGTCATCAGCCATTGATGTTTTTTACCACTGACCAAGACCATTTGAGTAATGACATTTACTTTAGGGATGGCAGCGATTAAAAAAATTACGAAAACCACATTGACAGCCAATCTATTAGGTGATATAGGAGTAAAACTTGCAATCTGCCTCCCTAAATAATAGGGAAATTGAAAAATAAAAAGCTCTCTATTACAGAGAAAAAATATCTAAATCATAGCTATATCAATAATTTAAATAATTTTAGAACTGCATACAAAAGTCGGGTGCATGATACTAATAAATGAGCAGCAAACCAACGTGTTAAACCTAAATAAATCATTGCCCTCAACGAGGGCAGAACCATCTATCACATTAATAATCACAACAGCTTGTTTTAAGCGAGTTTTAAACTCATCAAAATCCCGATTA
>DTXE01000358.1 GCA_012962595.1 Syntrophaceae bacterium
CCTGTTTGTACAAATTCTAGCGCAATTAATAGTGCATCAAGATGGCGTTTTCTTGCCATGAATACGCCTTCTGATGTTTGCGAAAATCCCATGCTTGTTTTTAGGTGTTCTTTTAAGATATCTAAACCTAGCATTTGTTTTGCAGATAGCCAAATTGCGGTTTCTTGATGTTAACCTTAGCAAGTTCTATAGGAGCCTTATCATTTCTATAATGTTCATTACTATTGGTAAAGGGTTTAAACCTGTAATATATAAACCAGATTTTAAGAAAATAATAAGCGTTCTCAATACTTTTAAAGCCACCTGATTGTTTTAGCTTTCTATTTAGTTGTTTTATGAGGTTCTCTGTAACATTGTTATCCCTTACCAGGAAGGGATTATGGAATAGGTAGGGTTATGTCTACATATCTTGAGAAATGCACTACACATGCCTGGTGGGGAATATTAGGGAATATCTCCTCTATAAGGGATAAAAACACCCTTCCCCTGCCAAGATCACTCACTATACCCTTTACAGGGTATTTAAGGACATCTCTTATGATGAGGAAGAATCTTTTAGATTCCTCTACATTCTCTCCTTCTACAAGGGAAAAATATACAGGGTCAAAGGTAAATATATCCTGTGCAATAAGGATGGTAAAATCCTCACCCTTTATCTTTACCTCCTTACCATCTACACCTAAGAGACCCAACCACATAGGCTTAAGCTCAAGGGCTACATTTAGAGGACCCTTAGAGTTCTTTCCATACTCCATTACCCAGTTCAGAAGTCCCCGTTCTGAAACCCTGTACCTTTACCCAAACTTCTAACCCTCTCTTTGTATTTAGGCGACTCCATGTAAAACCTTTCTTTTTTACATTGAGACTTGAACATCGTGGACAATTTTTTTACCCATTTTCTCCTCCCACCTTTTTGTCAAAACCTTGATGGAAGGATTATATAGGAATATCAACTACTTTAATATAAAATTAGACCCAGTTAACTTCACAGTGCCAAATTTTGAATAGGCTATCATAGTGGCTCAAAAACCATATATGGATACAGCATCAGGCGAATGCGGGTGGAAGTTATGAGATGTCCATAATCCTCCACCTATTGACGCCCACCGGAGGGATTAGAGATTTGAAGCGAGGCCGAAGTTTGGAGAAAGTCAGTTGCTATAGGGCGGATTTTACAAAAAATCAGGATTGATAAAGCAAATATAAACACAAAAACCCCATTGGCCATAAAAGAAAACCCATAACCTAGCTTCATGTTGAGAAGTCCAGCTATAAAGGACCCCGCAAATATGGCTAAAGTACGAACGCCAAACAGAAGGCCAGAGTTGCCACCCAGGCGATGTTCTGGAAAGAAAAGTGCTGTGAGCACCCCTACCTCCAAGATAGCCAAAGTATCTCCCGTGGTATGAAGAATCCTGACAAAGAGGAGTGCTCCAGGCGAAGAAACCAAACCGGTTACGAATTGGAAAACACCAGAAATCAAAAGCCCTACCCATAAGAATGTAAATATCTTCTGTCTTCTGTCCCTGAGATATCCAGCCAAAGGCACAAGACAGGCCATCCAAAGGCCTATGCCACTGAATATGAGTCCAATCTGACCGGGGGTAAGTTTAATGTCTTCCTTCATAAGAAGACTAAAGGAGGTCTGCTCCACTCCAAAATGCGTAGCCATAACAAAGATACCTACTATCAAAAACATGGTCGCTGGCTCTCTAAGATCTTTACGGTACTCCCTGAAGCTAAAGGTAATGGGAGTGGAATCTTGGAGCAGAAAAGTGATCAACATTAAAACCGAGGAAATAATTAAGGCCATTTTAAACAGACTGGGGGGCTGAACAGCCGAAAGCAATAATCCACCAGTCAATGGGCCCAATCCATAACCCAGATAGCTACCCAGCTGAAAGAAGGCTACCTGTTTCCCTCTTTTCCCCTTTTCAATAATCTTGAGATACAGGGCGTAAAGGACAGTAGCTAGTGCTGCAGATCCTATTCCCCCCAACAGAGCCACAGGAATCAATCCCAAGAAATTCCTAACGAAAAGGAGGCTCAAAAAGTATAAAGCCAGGAGAAATGCCCCGGCTATTACAATCTTCTTAGGAGAAAAATAGTCGGAGAAAAACCCCATGGGCAGCATAAGTGTCATAGATGAAATGGAATAGAGACCAATAATGAATCCTATTTGGGCATCCGTGAGGCCATAGAATTTAAAAACGATGGGTAAGTAGGCCAGAACCATCCAATGGACAAAATAGAAGAGAAAGTTGGTCGTCAAAAAGGTGATTCTGATTTTATCCATAAATGGTCATATTACACCAATATCTCCCTAATTCCTAATAGAAAAGTTAAAATTGTTTGGTATACCAGCCATCTCTGGGGGTTGTCTGTGCCTAAAAATAGAACTTTACACCCATCCCTATGAGCCCTCCTGTAAACTTGGCCTTCCTTTGTTCTTGATATGTTCCTGTGGTTTGATAATCTACGGTCAGGTTAAGAAACCTGGCGTCGAAATTAACAGCGGTATGCTTACCCACAAAATACTCAAAACCTAGGCCACAATGAAACTTAATCATTGGAATTTTAAATGCTCTGATGGTCATTTTGGAGTAAAGCCTTAATGAAACCCTCATGGCCCTTTGGGCCACAAAGAAATATGAAAATGCAATATAGGC
>DTXE01000359.1 GCA_012962595.1 Syntrophaceae bacterium
AAGAAGTTGGATCTGAGGATCGCCTTCCACGAGAATTGTACTGGCTGCCACCGGAAAATGGATACAGGGCCTGTCACATGTGGCGAGTGCCACGTACGGGAGAAGTAAAAAAACCAGGCACTATTTTTTAAATACATAATGGAGGCCATTAATAGTGGTCTCCATAAAAAGATCTCCCAATTCCCTAGGGATACGATGAATACCAGATATAGATGTGGTGCCTGTGGTGCCAATATTTCTAACCACGGGAGTCAGTGTCCAACTTGTGGTCACATCAATAAACACCCCAACCCCAATGAATGGATAGAGCAAAGGAAGAAATTCCTTGAGGTGTTAAAACGCTATATTCCTCAATGTCCAAATTGTGGAGCCTATATTTTGAGCGAGGAGGAGTGTGATATCTTTGACCACGAGGGGATAAGTGGACAGGGCAACCTCCAGCTCAAGCCGCTAGCTGTCCGATCAGATAAGAGACCAGATAGATGTATCTACTGTGAAGATGAGTGATAATGCTCCTTCCCTTAAACCTTTTGTCCTGTTCATAAGGCTTGGGAAAAACTATACCAGGCCGAGCTAAGCATCTTAGATTGAATAACCTTAAAGGATTTAATCCAAATGGAAAAGGCATAAATAAATCCAGCTAGAATGACAATATTTTCCCCCATCCCTCCTTTTCCTACCTTTTGTACAAGATAATTTTTTTAATTTTCAAAAGTCTATTCCTTCTGCTATATTTACAGCAAAACACATGGAAATTAATAAGAAGAGTATAAAGAAGCTCTCCTCTATAGTAGGAAAGAATTTCGTAAAAGTAGATTTAGAAGACCGGATATGTTATTCTTATGATGCCACCAATTTAAGTTACCTCCCTGATGCGGTAGTCTTCCCCAGAACTACTCAAGAGATTGCAGAAATCATAAAATTAGCCAATAAGGAGAAGTTTTATGTGATTCCACGGGGTGCCGGGACAGGTATGTCTGGTGGTTCTCTCCCTGTTAAAGGTGGCATCGTTCTGGCCATGTCACGGTTTAACAGAATACTCAAGATAGATACGGAGAATCTGATAGCTGTGGTAGAGCCAGGCGTTGTAACTGGAGTCTTCCAAAAGGAGGTTGAGCGATTAGGGCTTTTCTATCCACCTGATCCTGCCAGCCTTAATTTCTGCACCCTAGGAGGTAACTTAGCAGAATGTGCCGGTGGGGCAAGGGCTGTAAAGTACGGAGTCACAAAGGATTACGTTCTGGGACTAGAGGCAGTACTTGGAACTGGCGATATCTTACATACCGGGGTAGAGACCATGAAGGGTGTGGTAGGCTATGACCTAACAAAGCTGCTGGTAGGCTCCGAGGGAACCCTTGGCATTATAACTAAGATTACACTCAGGCTCTTGCCACTACCTGAGGCAAAACAAACTTTACTGGCAATCTTTGATAAGCTGGAAGATGCTACCCATACGGTTACCAATATCATCCGATCAAAAATAATTCCCACCACCCTGGAGTATATGGATAAAACTGCTGTTTTTTGCGTGGAAAATTATCTAAACATAGGCTTGCCCACTGATGCAGAGGCACTTCTCTTAATTGAGGTGGATGGTGAGAAAGAATCTGTTCAAACGAAAGGCGAGAAGATCAGAATAATGTGCCTTGAAACGGGGGCAAGGGATGTAGAGATAGCAAAAAATGTGGAGGAATCGGAAAGGCTCTGGCAGGCAAGGAGGTCGGTCTCGCCAGCAGCATTCAAGCTTAAGCCCCATAAGGTTAGTGAGGATATTGTGGTACCCAGAACTAAGTTGCCTCAGATGATAGATAAGATCAAGGAAATTGGAGAAAGATATGGATTAACTGTGCTTACTTTTGGCCATGCAGGTGATGGAAATATTCATGTTAATTTTATGATAGACCAGCAGAATAAGGATGAAGTCAGCCGCACTCATAGAGCGGTAGAAGATCTCTTTCGAGCAACCTTGGATTTGGGAGGAACCCTCTCTGGTGAGCATGGTATAGGTATCACCAAAGCCCCCTACTTGAGTATGGAAATCGGTCCCATTGGCATAGACATCATGAAAAGGATCAAGCAAGTCTTCGATCCCAATAACATCCTTAATCCAGGAAAAATATTTGTTGAGTAACATGCTTAACATAGAAACCGAACTTCACAGATGCAACAGATGTGGAAGATGCATGAGTGATTGCCCTGTATATCTTGAGGAGACTCAAGAATCCATGACGGCAAGAGGAAGATTGAGTCTGGTTGAGGCATATATTCAGGGCAAAATTTGCCTTACCCATCGTTTTAAACACATCCTTTCCAAATGCCTCCTTTGTGGAGCCTGCTCAGACGCTTGTGTAGCCGGGGTCTCTGTCCATGAGATCATCCAGTGGGCACGTACAGAAATTACCAGAAAGCAGAAAATTAGGCCACTTAAGCAACTCCTTCTTCAAAAATTTCTGGAGCAGGATACCTTCATATCCCAGCTCCTGAGGCAGGGTTTACGAATCAATAGGCAACTTCATCACTTAAGTAAAATGCCATGTCCTCCTAAAACCACCTTTATGGATAATACCTCTTCATTCATACCTGAGTCCCAAGGGGGATTAAGGGTAGGTTATTTTGTGGGATGCATAGCTAACCATTTCTTTCCCCATATAGGACAGGCCACAATTCATATCCTAAAAGATGGTGGATGTACTATATATGTGCCCAGAGGTCAGGGATGCTGTGGTTTGCCTTTCTTTAACGCTGGTGACCTAGGCAAAGCCTGTTCACTTGCCATGAGGAACATGGATGCCATGCTCAAGCAAGATGTGGACTATGTAATTGTCTCCTGTGCTGCCTGTAGCTCCTACCTGAAGGACTACAAAAAACTATTTGGGTCTGATCCAAAAGCCCAAGCCTTTTCCTCCAAGGTGAGGGATATTTCAGAATTCTTGGCCAATGAATTGTCATATGCTAGAAGATTAAAGGATAAACCCTTTCCTGCCGAGGCCCAAACCCTAAGGGTTACCTACCATGATCCTTGCCATCTAAAGAAGAGACAGAAGATTTTTGAGGAACCCCGTAATCTCATACAGGCTATCCAAGGAATTGATTTTGTAGAGATGAATGCTCCAGATCGTTGCTGTGGCCATGGAGGAAGCTTTCATCTAGAGCACTATAAACTTTCCCTTGGGATACTGAAACATAAGATGGATGATATAAAAGAAACAGGGGCTCAGGTTGTGGTAACTGGCTGTATGGGCTGCCTTCTTCAGTTAAAGGAGGGGGTAAACTCAGAAGGTTTGAACACTAAAGTACTTCATATAGCCCAATTAATTGATCAATATAAAGGAGAACCATCATAGTTTTCCTTAAGGGGCCAATATCCTTTTCGTATAGTTTAGTTACAATATATCTTCGCAACCGGTATTATAAAATTCCCTTAAGATTACCTCTCTTTAAACATTCTATGAACTCAGAAACCAGATCTGGATCAAATTGGGTACCGGCCTTTTTCCTCAGCTCAGCTATGGCCTCATCTTTGGTCAGGGCCTTCCGATAGGGTCTATCAGTAATCATAGCAGAAAAGGCATCTGCGATTCCGATAATTCTAGCAAGGAGAGGTATATCTTTTCCCTTCAATCTGCCAGGATAACCTTTACCATTATACCTTTCGTGGTGATACATTATTGCATCCAGCACATATTCTCGGTGTGGCGGTGGACCGTCTAGCATCATGGCACCTAATCTTGGATGTTGTTTAATGATCTCAAACTCCTCTTTTTCTAAGGAACCTGGTTTTCTCAAGATACTCTCAGGGATACCGATCTTACCAATGTCGTGGAGTAGACTAGCAATCCGCAAGGCCTCCATCTCTTCACGGGAAAGCTTCATCTCCTTTCCCAGGAAAAGCGAAAACTTAGTAACCAGATCAGAGTGGGCCCTGGTGTAGTGATCTTTACCATTTACAGCAGTAACTAGACCCTCCAGGACACCAAGGGATGGACTTTCCGCAGCCAAATATTCAGTAACTTCTGGGGTACTGATGGAAACTACACTTTTTCCAGAACGTTTGGATTCATACATACTTCTATCGGCCATAGAAATAAGCTCCTGTGGAAGGGCACTATCAAAGGGATAAGTAGCTACCCCTATACTCAGACGGATGGGAATAGCCATCCCATCTATCTTTAATCCCTCTTGTTTCATCAGCTGGGAAATCCTTTCAGCTAAGGACTTTGCCTTCTCTCCATCGGTGTAAGGTAAGATAATTAAGAATTCGTCCCCCCCATAGCGGCCTATGACATCCACTGACCTAGAGCAGTTCTTCAAAATAGCAGCCACATCTTTGAGAACCTTATCTCCCATTATATGACCGTAAGTATCATTTATGAGTTTTAAATCATCCACATCTAACATCATTATGGAAAAGATTTCTGTTCCTCTTTTGGCCCTTTCAATCTCATTCTCTAAAAGCTCATTAATCCGACGGTGGTTAAATAAACCAGTTAAGGGATCCTTATCGGCTAACTCCCTGGTCTTTTTTAATAGATATCTAATTCTGTTTTCTGTTTTCTTCCTTTCCGTAATATCCCTTATAATACCCTCATACCCTAAGACCTTTCCATTTCTATCTCTCCTAACATTGGCCGTGATTGAGACGTAAATCTTAGTTCCATCTTTCTTCTTAAATTGAACCTCATAATCTTTAACAAAACCGTTTTTCTCTATCATTTCCTGAAATCTTTTTCTATCATCGGGATTAACATATAAATGCCTTGCTAGATGTATCCTTAGCAAATCTTCTTTGCTATAACCAAAGAGATCCACTCCTGCTTGATTGATATTAATAAACTTACCTTCCCTGGATGTTATGTAG
>DTXE01000360.1 GCA_012962595.1 Syntrophaceae bacterium
GAGGAGTACTTAGAACAGCAAGAAGAAGTTATTAGGGAATGTGTTAGGATTCTATCTGATGAAGGAAGTATTTGCTGGGAAGTAGGTAATTATGTTGAAAAAGAGAAGTTTATCCGTTAGATACCTTGCTCTATCCTATTTTTAAAAAACTTGGCTTAAAGTTAAGAAACAGAATAATTTGGCATTTTGAACACGGCTTACACTGCCAAAGAAGATTTTCTGGAAGATATGAAAGTATCCTTTGGTTTACAAAAAATGATAACTATACCTTTGACTTAGATCCTATTAGGATTCCACAAAAATATCCAGGGAAAAGATATTTCAAGGGCCCTAATATAGGGAGGTTTTCATGTAATCCTTTGGTTAAAAATCCAGGTGATTTGTGGGTCATTCCTAATGTGAAACATAATCACCCAGAAAAAACAATACATCCCTGCCAATTTCCAGTTGAATTAATTGAAAGACTGATCTTGTCTATGACTAGACCTGGGGATTTAGTTTTGACCCCTTTATTGGTGTTGGAACTGTAGCGGTAGCTGCAATACTTCATAAAAGAAGAGCAGCAGGAGCAGATATAATAAAGGAATATATCGATATAGCTGAGGAAAGGGTTACATTGGCTATTGGAGGAAGATTGCGAGTTAGACCGATGGATAGACCAATCTATGAACCACCTACCAATTCAAAACTTAGTAGGAACCCCCTCGTTCAAAAGTAGACATGGATATAGTATATATTTACTCACATTTAGGTGGCCAAGAGAACCAAATCCAGGTAGGAGTAAGGTAAGCAAAGAGAAAACCATAAAGGGCAAAAGGTTATACCCTCCAAGGAAAATAAATAAGCTATTTGAGCGAAGATTTCATTCAAAAGACTGGAAAGAACTTAAAGATTTTTTTGATATTGAAATTCCAGACTATCCCTATATGGTGAAGAGGGCATTTAAACAATGTGATTATTTTAAGCAAGGCATCTTAATGGAAGTACAATTTGGAAAGTATGCCTTTATGTTTTATGATCTTGCAAAGTTTCAAC
Organism: Syntrophaceae bacterium; assembly: GCA_012962595.1. GTDB lineage: Bacteria > Desulfobacterota > DTXE01 > DTXE01 > DTXE01 > DTXE01. The sequence continues at coordinate 1,036 of DTXE01000360.1, forward strand.
ACTTCTTTAACCAAGGGAAAATCAAGGTGGGTGTTGAAATTGTTCCATGCCATTTTTTACATAAACAAATGTCCACTGGCGTCTCTTATGGTGAACAGTTAGTATATGACCTTGAAAGACTGAGTAAGAATTTTCCTTCCGTACCAGTCATGATTGTTTTGATTGATATGGCTTTAGATACTAATGATTATTTTTTAGAAGAAAGTAAAGAAGTTAGAAAGGTTCATAAAGAGATACAGAAATTGCTTCAAAGGGGTTTAATTTAGAGATTATAAATCTTCTGAGGCGGAAACTAAGATAGGGTTCTTTAAATAAAGCAATATCCGAAATGCATCCTGAGGACCGAAAAGATTTCCAGGGGAGCTCAAAAAGCAACGTCAGAAAAAAATATGAATGGGGTCTATAATTAAATAATGGTAGTAAAAGTAAAATATTGACCGACAATAAAGACCATTAACCTGTTATCCAATTTGAACCCCAATTACTCCAATTTTTGGTCAAAGTTACAATAATCACGAATTCACGATTTATGATAATATCGGGGGTATAGACAGGCGGGTCAAATTAAATTATTTACATTATGTTAAACGCCGCTGATCGCCCTTATAAATAATCCCTTAAGACCAGAACATTTATTTCTTTTACCTGTTTAAGCCTCTTATCATTGGTGAGAAATGTATCTGCTCCCACATCAATAGCTACGGAAATCTGAATAGCATCAATAGCTCTAAGGTCTGAGTATCTTCCTCGCAATCTCCCAGCCCTCTCAGCTATACCTGCAGAGATTTCTATCAGACTAAGATTTCTTCCATGTTTGAGAAACTCTGCAAATTTCCTTGCCAGCTTTTCATCTCCAGCTTCAATTGGTTTAGGCAAAACTTCAGCAAGGGTTATGACAGAAGAAAAAGCACCCAATCTCCCTGACTGAAAGGCATTAATGACTTCCTTGGCAAGAGGTCCAAACTGAGGATGGGCTTCGATATAGTAGATAACTGGTGCTGTATCTATAAAGATGGTATTAATTTGGTCAAGCTCATCAGAGAGGGTCATATCCGATCCTCCCTTAAGCGATTAACGTATTCCTGGGCATCCTCTCCCCTCCATAGCCCTTTTCCGAGACCATATAGCTTATTCCAGTCAAGCTCCTTTTTCATAGCAAAACCCGTCTTTCTTAATCGATAAGCAAGCCTTTCTACCAATTTTAACTGCTCCTGAGGGGTAAGAGTTTCTATCTCTTTCTCAATTTTTTCTAAGGTGACTCCCTTTCGCATCTTTAGACCCCTTTCTTTGCTAATGAAATGATTTTTTGAAGTTTCTTTAAATGTAGGACTGTTGACTTTTAACATAATTCTAAAAGAATTTCACCCATTTTATTCACGTATCTCTGCCAGCAGGGACTAAATGTAGTTTTGGTATGGAAGTAAAATCTCCAGAAGTACTAGCAATAGAAGAAGCAGATGCTAAAACAGGTGCATCACTTAAACTTACATTACTTAAGCCAGAAGCACGTATCTGGACGATGGTAGCTGGTGGTGGTGCTTCAGTTGTATA
>DTXE01000361.1 GCA_012962595.1 Syntrophaceae bacterium
CACTGGTTCAGGGAAGTCAGAGGGGGTGTTTATGCCATCCTTGCCATTAGAGAGAAGAGCCCTATGGATAATGACATGACTGATGAAGTCCTCTCGATAATTAGGAGATTAGCGGAAAAGGATAAAATTGCCTTAAAGAAGCATTCGGCTTTCCGGATGCATCAGAGAGGAATATCAATAGATGAGGTTAAGGAAGCATTGACTAATGGAGAAATAATTGAGGAATACCCAGAAGACTATCCCTTCCAAGCTTCTTGCTCTTGGGATATACCAAGGCAAAAAGGCCAATTCATGCAGTTGTTGTCATAGAACCCTATGGTGAAGTAATATGGGTTATAACGACCTATGAACCCAGTACAAATGAATGGGAATCAAATTTTAGAAGGAGAGAGAGATGAAGTGTCCACTTTGCAAGGGGACCATGAAGAGGGGAGAAACTAACATGCCCTATGAACTCAAGGATGAAAAAATGGTAGTAGTTAGAGAAGTGCCAGCCCTAATTTGTAGTCAATGCGGGGATGTGTTTATTGAAGCTCCGATTCTAAGACAGTTGGAGACAATTTTAAAGAGAGCTGAAGAAGAGGGGGTGATTTTGGGTTTTGTAAAGTTTAGAGAGGCGGCATAATGGCTTATATCCACTCTTCGGTAGAGAGACTTATGGGCCTATTTGACCACTATAGAGCAGTAACTCATATAAAACCCTATTCCCATCAAGTTGATACTTACAAGGCACTTAAGGCAGGCCAATCGGTAATCTTAAGGGCTCCCACTGGTTCAGGAAAGTCAGAGGGGGTGTTTGTGCCATCCTTACCTATGCTGGGCATTGGTGAATTCAGTTAGAGAGCTTGATATGCCGGAGTTTTGGTGATAAAAATTGAATCTATAATAGAAAGTATTCATGCCAATAGAGTGAGAATAACCGACCATGCTGATGAGGAGGCTCACAATGAGGGGTTGTCCTTTGAGGAAATATTTGCCTCGGTATCAACAGGTGAAATTATCGAACAATATCTGGATGATAGACCCTATCCAAGCTGTCTAATCTTGGGTAAGAATCTTAAACATGAACCAATCCATAGCGTTTGGGCCTATAATCCAATAACTCAAGCAAGTGTCTTGATCACAGTCTATCGACCAGACCCCAATAAATGGATAGATTGGAGGGTGAGGAGGAAGTCATGAAATTATTCGAAAAATGTCCCATCTGTGGAGGAGAAATTACACAAAAAGAGGTGGAAAAGGTTCTCAAAGGAGGAACAAATACAGCCATCATAAAGGTAATGGCAGAGGTATGTCTTCACTGTGGTGAACGGTTATATACACCTGAGACCGTTTCCCGATTTGAGGAGATAAGAAGAAAACTCTCTAAAGAAGATGTTAGTGAATTTGTCCCCATTGGAAAAACATTCCAGGTGGCTTAAATAAACCTGAAATCCCTTTAACAAAGGAGCCATGGATGCATTCAACCACTATCAAACGATAACTCATGTAAAACCCTATCCCC
>DTXE01000362.1 GCA_012962595.1 Syntrophaceae bacterium
CTATAAATCTTTATTAACAGGGCAAGGGCTACTCCGGTAGTGCTTACTGCTACCACTATAGCTGTAAGCATAAGCACATGTGGTAAAGGATTTACATAATCTACCGCATGGATGGCATGAACCGCCTCCCCATGACCATGCTCTATAATGGGTACTGTGGCCCCTTTCTTCGCAGCAATAGATATAAAGTAAAGTATAATGGCCCACTGGAATATACCTAACCCTATAGCCTTCTTTAGGAGATTGGTTTTACCCATCATGGCATAGAGGCCTACCATCATAATCACTATATAAATCCAGTAATTATACTTACTCACTATGTATTCCATAGATCCTTATCCTCCAATGCCTCTTCATGTCTCCCTCTGGTAACTAGATTAAGGAAAATAGAAATCATACAGGCCATAACTCCAATCCCTACACCTATTTCAATATAAAGCATACCATGGTATCTGGCATGTACCGAATCTACAGGTAAAATTTTGCTAAGCTTACTATAATCTAAGAAATTTCCACCAAGTATAAGGCATACCCAACCGGTTCCTGCATATATAAATACCCCCAAACTGGTAAAAATGGTGTTTAATTTTTCTGTCATCCGCCTTTTTGCCTCTTTTAAATCAAAGGCAATTACCAATAATACAAAGCTTGCTGCTAAGATACATCCCCCCTGGAATCCTCCCCCAGGGCTGCTATGTCCATGGGCAATCACATAAAGGGCATAAATTTGCATAAATGGTACGAGGAACCTGCAGAGGGTCTGGATAATAACATCCTCAAATCGTTCAATCATTCCTTCCTTGGTCTCCTTAAAAGCATAACTACTGAAACCCCGGCGGCAAAGATAACTACGGTTTCAAATAAGGTATCATAGCCCCTGTAGTCAGCAAGGACCGCTGTAACCAGATTGGGTACTGCTGTCTCTTCAAAAGCCTTTTCAATGTATCTATTTGAGACCCAGATACTGGGTGGGGAGTTAGGATCTGCCCAGTTTGGAAAATCTTGAGCACCATATATAAGTAAAGCACCAGTTACCAAGGCAATGATAAGGGAAAGAAATTTCAATCCTTTGTCCTCCTAGTCATATTATATACTGCAGCAACAAAGAAGGCGGTGCTTACACCTGCCCCTACAGCCGCCTCGGTAAAGGCCACATCTACTGAGCCCATTTCATTCCATAGAAGGCACATAAAGAAGCTAAAGGCACCAAGAAGAACCACTGCACTCAAAAGATCCTTTACGGTAATAGCGGCTATGGCACATATAGTCACAAATGTAAGTAGCATAAGATCTAATTGCCAAATCATTTTATCTCCTCCTCTTTTGGTGGCCATTCTATAACCGGTCTGTTATCCTTTGTCCAGGGCATCAAATCAGATTCAAAGGCCGATCTTAATAAGGCATGGGTAGCTGTAGGACTGGCCAGAAACCAAAAGATTGCAATAAATAGTAACTTTATGCTTACTAATAAATGGCCCGGTGAAAATCCATGATGAAGATGATATAAAGCCACACCTATAAGTGAAAGCAGTGCCCCTAAGGTATCGCCTTTCCCGGTAGCATGCATTCGGGAATAGAAGTCAGGAAACCTTAAAAATCCAATGGTTCCGGTAGTAAAGAAAAAGAGCCCTGCTATCATAAATATTATGGCTAGAATAGTCATTTTATTCAGCCCTTTTTTTTACAAAGTATTTGGCAAAGATTAATGTCCCAGTAAAATTCAATATAGAGTATGCCAGGGCACAATCTACAAACATATCTATTCTTCCATAAATAAATCCCATTAATACTATAAGAATAATGGTCTTGGTACCCACAAATCCCACACCAATTATCCTGTCATAGACCGTAGGACCAAATATACCCCGGTAAAGACATAGTAAAATGAGAAGACCTATTGCTAAGCTAACACCTATAAAGAAACTTTCCACCTTAATCCTCCATATATATATGGCCTACCCTCTTTTCCATATCACCAGGTAAACTTTCAGCCACAAACCTATCTATAGCATGCACATAGTAATACCCCTCTTTAATAAGTAC
>DTXE01000363.1 GCA_012962595.1 Syntrophaceae bacterium
AGTGCAGAGTCCTTTAATAGCTCCTTGTCAGGATAGATGTCCTATAGGAAGACCCATTCAAAGACATAATATAGAATTAGGGCATCTTGCCAAGATGATCAAGATAGGATTGGTTGAAGAAAAGGTATTACTTAAGCTCTATGATGAGATATTCAATATCAATCCTTTATTTGGTATCTGCGGCTATATATGCGGAATATGTGAAGAATCTTGTAATCGCAAAGAGGTGGATTCTGCGGTCCGTAACCGCTTATTAGAGAGATTTATCTTTGACTGGTATCGTAATTCTGTGGAGAAAGGGGATATTTCCAGATATAGACCAGTAGAGGTAAGCACTAAAAAAGAAGGGAGGATAGGTGTTGTGGGAGGCGGGCCAGCAGGGTTAACTGCAGCCTTTATGCTCACAAAACAAGGATATAAGGTGGATATATTTGAACGGAATCTCAAATTGGGTGGTGCCTTAAGATGCATACCTTCTTATAGGTTACCCAAAGATGTTTTGGATTTTGCCATTGACCAGATTATTACTCCTTTAGACATAACGGTATATACTGATACCTACAAGACCATAGAAGAGCTGAAAAAAGAGGGTCATAAGGCCATATTTATTGCTACAGGGACGCCCCTACCACGCCCCATACCCAAGGTGGCAGAGGGATACCACGCAGTAGAAACCGCTGTAGATATATTGCGCCAGGTAAGCGAAGGGATGATAGAGAAAAATAAATATGTGGGTAAGACTGTGTTGGTAATCGGTGGCAGTGGTGTGGCTATAGACGCTGCTCGTACTGTTAGACGATTGGGTGCAGAGGTATTAATTGCCTGTTTGGAATCACAGGATAGGACCTCTTTAGACGGCATTCTGGCCCCTATTGATGAGGAAATAGATGCCAAAGAGGAAGGTATTGCCTTTTATTATTCTCGCAACTTAGAAGAGATTCGACCAAAAGAAGGGAGAATGGAATTAAAATTATCGTTGTGCACCTCAGTATATGAATTAGCTGAAGGTAGAAAGTTGTTTAAACCCCTATTTGATAAAGACGATATAATTTCATTAACCGTAGATAGATTGGTCTTCGCTATCGGCCAAATGCCTGATGGTACATATTTAAAAGAACTATTGGATGAAAAAGGAAGGCTGATCGCTGATCCTATTACCCTGGCTACCAAAAAAGAAGGTGTATTTGCAGGAGGGGATGTTTTGATAATCGGCAGAGCAGCCGAGGCTATAAGGCAAGGCTTGGTAGCGGCAAAATCTATAAAAAGATACCTGGAAGGAAAGGATTTAGAGGAATGGAAAGCATTAGAATGTCCTGTTGCCGGTCTACCTTATAAAAAAGAAAAGATAGGATATAAACCTTCTCAAAGTTTAAGAAAGTTGCTAGTAAAAGAACGCCTGGATGATTTTGAATTAGTTGAAAAGGAACTGACAATAGATATGGTCATCTCTGAGGCCCAGCGGTGTCTGCATTGTGGCTCCTGTGAAACCTGTCAAGCATGCGTGGCTTTGCATATGAGAGATGAGGTATCAAAGATGACCCCTATTGATGAGAGCTGCGATGGCTGTGGCTATTGTATTGAGACCTGTTCCTATGGGGCTATAAAGCTTATAGAGTATATGAAGGATGGTGTGATAAAAAAGACTATCGAAGTAATATCACCTCTCTGTAAAGGCTGTGGTTCCTGTCAGGCCACATGTCCCAAGAACGGTTGTGTTATCAGCGGGTTTACCTTGGATCAACTTAAGATCCAAGTTGATGCCGCCCTTACTCCTCTTCAAGCACAATCTTGTGATTGACCAGGGACATGGATTTGATCTTGGCACTAAGGAACTTCTGCTCTCCAAAAATGCTAACCAGACGCAATTTCCCCCCTTCAGGCTCTAGAATATCCACTCCCTCCATAACCAATTCTTCCTTTCCATCCTTATCCAGGATATAAGCTGATGCTTCACACATTTATTCTATTAACCCCCTTAATCCTTCACTAATTATTTTTTCTACCAGATGAGGTAGTGGTTCACGAACCACACCCACCACCTCTACATTTTCCCGTGTTAAGGGTAATAAGAGTTTCTTGGCCGGACTTGCAGATATGGCCTGAGCCATTTTGGGAGTTATTTCCCCCATCATAGCATGCGCCAGTATAATTCCCAGGGGACCAACAATAACATGAGCAGAAGCTACAGTTTGAACAATAGCATTTTCACCACTGGCCCCCATATTGGCCCCGGCTTTCATCATCTGGGCGGTAGCAATACCGTTGGTACCTAAGGCAATAACCTCTACTTTATCCTGAAAGGCCTCTCTGATCCTCTTCACAATCACACTCCCTATTCCACCACCCTGCCCGTCAATGACACATATCCTCATATCTTTCTCTTAAGCTAAGTCCTCCTCAGCAAAGTAAAGGGAAAGAAGCCAGGCTTCCCTAATTCTTGAAGCTTGGTGCGAGCTATACCTGCCAACTCCCTGCTTACCTCCAGGGCCTTTTCCTTATTACCCAAATAATCCACTAATCCCCTTTCTAGGGCTTCCTCCCCAAGGAGTGGAGCCCCGGAAATATCTTCCAGGACTTGCCTTTGTAATCTCCTGTTTTTCACCACCTCATCTATAAAATGATTATAAATTTTCTTCACCCTTTCTTCCAAAAACTCCTTTTCTTCTGGAGAAGGTCTTCTAAAGGGTAACCCTATTCCCTTGAACTTCCCAAGAATAATGCTTTCATCCCGGATACCATATTTCTCCATAAGTTCTGAGAAATTTAGGTTTAACATAGCCACTCCGATGCTACCTATGGTGCTTAGTCTATCCGCCACAATCTTCTGGCAGGCTGAGGCAATCCAGTATGCACCAGAAGTCCCATACTCCCTAATCCATGCCACAGTCTTTTTATCAAGTCTGTGAATCTTATCAGCTACCTCTTTGACTGCAAAGGGTGTTCCACCGGGGGAGTTAATTTCGAAAACGATGGCCTTTATATGCGCTTTTTTAGCCACTCTTTCAATATTTTTGGTAATCTCGCTGGATATTGCAGCTCCCCTTAAATATTGGACGGGTACCACCTCGGTGGTTATTATTCCCTCTATGGGAACGAGCGCCGTATTTGGCCTGAGAATCATGCGTAAGTCCTTATTGAGCAAGTACATAATATTCAATCTTAATCATACTGTCAAATTCATTCAAGGGGATCAAAAACCAAACTTATTGACCTATGGAATGGGTGTAGGTTATATTTTAAGTCATGGGAATTATATCTATTTGCCAACCCGACACAGAAAAGTCCTGTGGGGCCTGCTGCGGGCTATATAACTGGGAAGACTATTCCAGAGAGACCGTAAGTGAAATCCTCCATTCCAGAACCGATTTGTTCCAACACTACTTTTCAAGAAGAGAAGTAGATAAATTGGCCCTGTATCAAACTGAAGTAAAAAATAGGCCGCACCCTCCCAAGATGTATGACGACATCTTCAATTGCGAGTTTTTGGGGTTTGTAGATCAGAATCGAAGGCGAGTAGGATGCTTGCTCCATCCTATGGTGAACGATGGATATGATTATCGAGACTATGCCTTTTACGGCAAAGAGCTTTGTTTCGGTCACGAGTGTCCTAGCAACACCTATTTAAATACCGAGGAGAAATTCTTGGTTACCCATGTCTTAGGGGATTGGTACCTCTATGGCCTAGTGGTTACGGATATTGATCTGGTGAAGGACTACTATAAAAAAATCAGAACGCACCTGGGAGGGCCCTTAAAGCCAGAAATACTGAAGGATCCACAGTTGACGGTCATTGCAAGGGATTTCTTTTCATTAAAGGAAAATTGGAAATTTAGGAAAAAGGGGAGGTTTGGAAAATATGCCTTTTCCTATGGGGAATATCGTTTAGCTAAGATGGACTATGAAGGATTAGGGACAAAGGAATCAAAGTATCATAACATATTACTAAGCCTGGGGTCGTCTTTTGAAACTGGTGGTGATCTATTAGAGGCAGAAGAGATTCTTGAAAGGCACATATGGAGGTTTGTAGAGAGATACCGGAATATAGATCCACTTTGGTACAGACTTAGATAATTCTATGAGAGATGTTAATTTAACACTATTTGAAGTTGGTGCAACTATCAGATATACCCGACACAGTTGTAGTCCATTTAGAGCAGAACATCGGCTAAAACAGGTGGTTCAAGCTTTTGATGAAAAGGATGCTGAAAGACAATTAGTCCTGAGCCTTTCTGAAAACTTAGATGAATTACTGAGTAATATAGTGGCTATCAATGTAAACGAAATTAAGTTGCACATTGATTATGTAGCCCCACATACTGGAGAAAGTACTCAGATATTAAACCCTTCGTATTTTGCTTCCGATGTACCTATTCCAAGATATTTTATTTTGGAAAATAGATCATAATTTTTCCCTTCTTTCTCAAGTTATCCCTGTTATCTACGTTTTGTTAAAAGGATACCCCATTCTAAGATATGGAAAAATTTGTAATGCATGGTTACTATCCTTTGCTAAGTCAGGGTTAATAAGGTAATGAAATAATATGTCTTCTGATAAACTCTGTTATATGCAAGATAAGTCATGCGGAGGCTGTTGTTACGATGATATTTCGGAAATGAGCAAAGAGGGACTTGCAGATATATTCCGCTATAGGCGCCTATGCTTCAAGATGTTTCTCGACGGCAGAAATGATGTAGCAGGATACGAGTCCGAGATCTTAAAGAGGGAGGAGATAGCCACAATCGAGACCCATGGTGTCAGTGTAGCATGTGCCTACCTGGGCTTTCTTAATGATGAGGAAACTCATGTAGGTTGTCTGGCCCATCCCGAGATGAACGGAGGTATAGATTTAAGGGACCATGGATTTTACAGATCGGCCAAGCTTTGTGAGAATTTCTTTTGTGGTGCGGCAGAACTGTACCAAAGTTTAACAACGCAGGAAAAGGAGTTATTTAAGATCCTGGTATGGGATTGGACATGGTATGAGATGAGTAATCGGGCATCGGTACTTACTCTAATGAACAACTTCGTAAAAGGAAAAGAGACTATGGTATTAAAACTTAAAACAAAGGAAATTCAGCCTAAGGATATAGTTGAAATGAAGGGCTTGATAGAGGAAACTTTGGAAGAGGTGAGATCTCTGAAAAGAAGTCCTCTAGGCCAAATGGAACCCAAGATTCAAGAGTCAGATTTTGAGAGACAAAAGCCCAGCGCTACTAAACTACTCAAAGATTCTATCCACATCTTTTGGAAGAGTTTTAAGAAGGCGTTCCTTTTTCGTCATAGAGGACTCTGAAAAAATCCCTTTTGCTCCGTGAATGAAATTTTTAAGCAGCTATTTTTGGTGACTTTTCAAAAAGGATTCCGTTAAGGACTCTATTTTTTTGAGGTATTCTTCACGACCAATCCTTGAGCCATGCAAATTTCCATGAAGTGAGATTTCAGAGAGGTAAACCCGGTCGTTCCCCGCGGTGACTACATCCACATGGGCCCAAGGAAACTTTCCTCTCTCCATCACCTTCTGGCAAAGGTCTATGATCTTCTGGGGAGGAGCAGGCTGCAGATTAGACGTCAACTCCAAAGAGTCTTCAGATTGTATGAATAGATGAATGGGTTTCCCTCCAAAGTACAGATTCTGCCTGAAATTATATTTATTGAATCTCTGATAAGCCTCTAGATACTCTCCTAACACTACTACCCTGATATCTATAAGATCAGGGATAAATGGCTGAACTACAAAAGGGTAATTAATTGAATTTAAGGAGGCTTGGGTGTAAACCTCCTCCAGGGAATTCCATAAATTGACTCCAATCCCACAATTTTGATGTTCCTGCTTTGTTACTACCTTCTCTATATTATTAATATTATAAGTCTTGATATTTTCGATCAAATCCCTTCTGTCCCTGGCCACAAATGTATGCTCTATCATATATTCATTGAATAGTAGTGCCTGCATGGCCTTAGACCGAGTGGCCATCTGCGATAGTGCCGAGGGAAACATCAAAATTCCTCTTTCAGCAAGATCCAAGAATTTAAATTCTTCACTCCGCTTAATGCCCAGAGTGCCTACGATTATATCGCCTTTTTTTAATTTATTATAATTTTCTATAAATTCCCTATTATTCCTAATGATGGTTCTACTGGGCATGTCTGACCTCCTTCTAATCACCTAACCAAAACTTATCACAACCGTAACCAAATTTACAGCAAAAACCCAGGTAGTAATTTCTTAAACTTTTAGGAGTTCCCTCACCTTTCAGTCACATCGAAGTTTGGAAGGCAGGGGGAAAGTTAGGAAACGCCTGTCAAACTTTGCCTTGAAAAAATGGGGCCTTTTCTGTAAGTAAAGGAATACCGGGGCCACACTATATGAGCCAGATAAATAGGATGAAACAGCTGATTAGGATAGCCAAAGGAGAGGCACAACCCCATCTGGTACTTAAGAACGTTAACCTGGTAAATGTGTTTACTGGTGAGATTTATCTAACCAATGTGGCTATAGCGCAAGGGACTATAGCCGGTGTAGGGAAACAATACGCCCAAGGTAAAGAAACATTGGATCTAAAGGGTAAATACCTGACACCAGGGCTCATGGATGCCCACGTGCATTTAGAAAGTTCATTTCTTACCCCTCAGGAATATGCCAGGGCTGTAATTCCCCATGGCACCACAGCGGTGTTTATTGATCCCCACGAGATAGCCAATGTGTTAGGTACACTGGGGATAGGATATATTATTAAGGCCAGTAAAGACATTCCCTTAAATGTATATTTACTTGTCCCATCCTGTGTCCCAGCTACCCACTTAGAAACCTCAGGTGCTACTATTACCGAAAAGGATATAGAATCTTTACTGTCCCAAGATAGAGTTTTAGGGCTGGCAGAGGTTATGAATTTTCCAGGTGTACTGGAACAAGATGATATGGTTCTTAAGAAGATTATGGTAACCAGGCTCTACGGTAAATCCATAGATGGACATTGCCCTGGACTAAGGGGCCTCCATCTTAATGCCTACATAGTCCCGGGCATTAACTCTGATCATGAAACCATAGATAGGGATGAGGCCCAAGAGAAGTTAAAACTGGGTATGTGGCTTATGATTAGGGAGGGGTCAGCAGCCAAGAACTTGAAGAAACTTCTTCCCATAGTAACTCCAGAGAACCATTGGTGGTGCATGTGGGCCACTGATGACTTAGAGGTAAAGGACATTTTGACCCAAGGACATATAAATGGCATCTTAAGAAAGGCCGTTGAGCAAGGATTTGATCCTATCAGGGCCATTAGGATGGCCACCATAAATGTCGCCAGGCGTTTTGGTCTGAAATATACCGGGGCAGTAGCACCAGGGCATAGGGCCGATTTAGTGGTTTTTGACGACCTTAGGGAATTTAAAACTTTGATGGTAATCAAGGATGGCAAGATCGTTTATGAGAACGGGGAAATAAAGATACCTATAAAAAAATGGGTCGATCCTAAGGTACTAAATACCGTAAAGGTAAAACCGGTGGAGCCTGAGCATCTTAAATTGAGGATTTCGGGAGATAGGGCTAGGATTATAGGATTAGTTCCACAACAAATAGTAACTGAATCGCTTGTCCGTGAGGTTAAGAAGGATGCTCAAGGTTACGTATTATCGGACATTGAGCAGGATATTCTCAAGATAGCGGTGGTAGAACGTCACTACGCCACAGGAAATATAGGTTTGGGACTAGTTAAGGGATTAGGACTAAAGGAAGGAGCGCTGGCCTCATCCGTGGCACATGACTCCCACAATATAGTGGTGGTAGGAGAGAATGATTCAGATATGATAACGGCCATAAAGGAGGTAGAGAAACTCCAGGGAGGCCTTGTGGTGGTAAACCACAGAAGAACTATGGCATCCCTCCCCCTGCCTATAGCAGGATTGATTTCCCCCGAATCAGCAGAGATACTGTCACAGAGTATGGATAAGGTACTTGATATAGCAAGAGCCCAGGGGGTGACTGTGGAAAATCCTTTTTTCGCTTTGTCCTTCCTGGCCTTACCTGTTATCCCTAAACTTAAAATTACAGATAAGGGTGTTGTGGATGTGGGTTTATTCCAGATAGTTTCTGTGGGGGTCTCTTGAATAGGTCCAAAAAACCGCTTCCGCATAAAATTGCTCTTAAGGATAAGATATACATATCAGAAAGTAAATCATTGAAAAACCATTGGGTACATTGCCGATTACTAAGACAGGGGTTCAAACCGGGGTCTTGTTTAGTACATTACAGAGGTAAAAGATATCCAGCCTGCAAAGTAACCCTCAAATGGAAGGATAACGTTCCTTTCAGACTCATAGAGGCCGCCCATCTGTCCAGGCCTGAGCATTATTTTTCCATATACCAGTCGGGATGTAATTTTAACTGCAAGAAGTGCCACTCTTGGTACTTTTCCCAATACGCTATGGGCAATTGGTATTCTCCCAAGGATATTGCAGTACTAGCAAAGGAATATGCTGACAGGGTTACAGTGATGGAACCCAGAAATCGGGCCACGAGCTTCCATGCCCATGATCTCTGTCGTTCCTGTGGTCATTGCATTTTGACAGGAGAGAGGTCCCCATATTGTCCTGGAAAATTAGAACCCCATCAGATAATCTCATCCCCTCAGGGCCTTGGTCCTGCCCGGAATATCATGGCCTTTACCGGTGGTGATTTGGCCTGCCAGCCAGAATTCTATGCTGAGGCCACAAGGGAAATAAAGGCATTACGTAAGAACCTATGGATTCTATTTGAGACCAACGGCTATGGCCTTACACCCCAAGTTCTGGATATCTTCCAAGAAGCAGGAATGGATTCATTTTGGCTGGATATTAAGGCATACCATGATGAGGTCCATAAAAGGCTTACGGGCTGTCATAATGATTGGATATTAAGGCTTCCAGAAGAGATTAAAAGAAGGGATTTTGTATTAGAGGTTCTCTCTCTTTTTATACCCGGTTGGGTTGAGGAAGATCAGATTGGAGATATTGCCAGGCTCATCGCTTCGGTAGATCCAAAAATTCCATTCACGGTACTTGCCTTCTTTCCAGAATATCAACTAAGGAATGTCCCTTCACCCACTTTAAATCAGATGCTCTCTGCATATGAGGCCTGTATAAAGGCAGGTCTCAAGTCAGTACGATTGGGGAATATTAGTATATTTATAAAGACCGAAAAGGACTTTGAGATCCTCACATCCCTGGGAAATCAAGCGTGGTAGAAATATCATAATCTTCTGGGGTAGGGTTCGAGGAATGATTATATCTCTACGATGGGGCATGTCATGGTATGCCTAACCTCTCTTATCTCCTGGATTTCCATGAGGCAGGTCTTGCTCAATTGGTCGTAGTCGGGACATTCAACCAGGGCTATCACATCATAGGGGCCCATAATCACATCGGTGGATTTAACTCTATCTAACTTAGAGAGCTCTTCAATCACTCGCTTAACCTTTCCAGTTTCTACCTCCATCAAGATATAGGCTCTTACAGCCATTTTTTCCTCCCTTTGCTTTTTATAGGTAACGTCACTGGTCATTAGTCAATTCAATTTGCTATTTGCCATTGGCCAATAGCGAACCGC
>DTXE01000364.1 GCA_012962595.1 Syntrophaceae bacterium
ATATTTTGAAGAACAGCTTAAACCTAACTTTGAGCAGGCTAATTTGATCCACCTTAAACAGTCCTGTTTTTTGTCTTGACATTGGGGAGGGGTATACTATAACTGAATTGTGGGATTTTTTGCCTGCTGGCGTGGAACTCAACCTTATTCCCTTTGAGGATGCCTTTGAAAGTCTAAAAGAAAAAGCGATCAAAGAAAGAGATAGAAACTGAGCTAAAGAATCTGGAGAGATTAGCAAAAGAAATGGAGGAGATAACCAAAAGATTTGTTGAGAAACCAGCCTTTATTGAAACAAGAGCTGCAGGAAGCATTCTCCATGATTTTTATGGTGGAGTTGAAAAGGTATTTGAAAGGATTGCGATTCATATTGATGATAGACTTCCAAAAGGTGATGACTGGCATTGAGAGATTCTCCTCCAGATGACTAAACCAGTAGAGGGAATTCGGAGGTCTGTGATTAGCCAGGAAACAATGGAGCGGTTTAAAGAATATCTCCGGTTCTGCCATTTATTCAGACATATTTATGGATTTGAACTCAAGTGGAACGGTTTAAGACTGTAGCGATTTCTATGAATAATGTGCTCAATGCATTGAAGAATGAAATTGAGAAGTTCTTAAAATAGAAATGTTTGTGTGAGGGCTATGAAAAAGAAAGAAGCAGGAGAGGTAATAAAAATAATGCTTTTGGAGGATGTGAATATTGCGTAGCTTCCCTTCTGAAGTTATTCTGCAAAGAGTTTCCTGATTACATACAGCAAGCAAGAAAGGCTTTTAAGGAAAGATTTGGCAAAGAACTTGATTATTTTAAATCTGGGGAATGCGGAAAAAGGGGACGGAGGTAATTGTTTACTACTCCTTACATCCCGCTTCTTCTGGGCTTCCTATCCTTCCTAGGATTGCGGATGCCGCTGCTATGGCGGGATTGGCCAGATATACTTCACTTTCAGGATGCCCCATCCTTCCTGCAAAGTTCCTGTTGGTAGTGGCTACTGCCCTTTCTCCTTTGGCCAGAACCCCCATGTGTCCTCCCAAACATGGCCCGCAGGTTGGAGGACCAATTATTCCTCCAGCCTCCAAGAAGATATCCAGTAATCCCTCCTGCATAGCACACCTATAGGTGCCCTGAGTGGCAGGGATGATTATTAGCCGTACGTAGGGATGTACCTTTTTCCCTTTCAGAACCTTTGCAGCTAACCTTAAATCTTCTAATCTACCATTGGTACATGACCCAATTACCACCTGATCAATAGGTATATTTCCTACTTCAGATATTACCCTGGTGTTTTGGGGTGAGTAAGGGAAGGCCACTTGGGGACCTATATTGCCCACATCATACTCCTTTATATCTATGTACCTAGCATCATGGTCGCTTTTAAAGAATTCATAAGACCTTTTTGCCTTGGTACTCACATAGGTTTTGGCTATCTCATCTGGTGCCATAATGCCATTCTTCGCACCTGCCTCTATAGCCATATTTGCCATACTAAATCGGTCAGACATGGGAAGATACTCTATAACCTCACCTGTAAATTCCATGGCCCTATATAGAGCCCCATCCACACCTATATCTCCAATAGTATATAAGATGAGATCCTTCCCGAATACCCATTTATCTCTATGGCCATAATATATAAGCTTTATTGAATCTGGAACCCGAAACCAGGTCTTGCCTGTAACCATGGCTGCTGCCAGGTCTGTGCTACCCACGCCTGTAGCAAAGGCACCTAAAGCACCATAGGTGCAGGTATGTGAATCGGCCCCAATAACCACATCCCCTGGCAGAACCAGGCCTTCTTCAGGTAATAACGCATGCTCTATCCCCACCCCCTCATAAAAATGGGTTATTTGGTGATTACGTGCAAAGTCCCTCATCTCCTTTGCTTGCATGGCAGAGGGTATGTCCTTATTGGGTATAAAATGATCCGCTACTAAAATGATCTTGTTCCTGTCAAACAGATGAGATGCACCAATCTCTTTAATGGCCTTGATGGCCAAAGGTGCAGTAATATCATTTCCCAGGGCTATATCAATGGATGTCTCAATAAGCTGCCCTGGCTCTACATGGTCAAGGCCCGCATGACTGGCAAGTATCTTTTCCGTGATGGTCATAGGCATAGCAAATTCAAAAATCTAGATCTTTAGCGAGTTTTTAAGAGGGTCAATCTTTCACCTGAAAATAGCTCCTCTAATTTGGAGGCAGGAGGGTTTCTTTTTTGCTATTGGCTATTAGCAAATAGCAAAAGGCAAATGGCCAATATTGCTGTTCGCCTTTGGCAAATAGCAAGTAGCCAATATCTATTTTCATGTTTCCTTGTGGCCCTGAGGATCATGAGGGTTTCATGTAAAATTGACAGATTATCAGCTAGGTGCAGGTATCCGTCTTTTCGGATCGATTCCTCCAAGTTCTCAAAAAGGGTTAAATCCTTGGTTAACATCAAGATATTTTTGGTCATTATTTTCTCTGCTCCCGCCTTGGTGACTACCGAAGAGCTTAAAGAACTGCAGCGTATCCAAAAAGAAGTAGGAGCAGATATGCGTCTTGCTACCATCCAGGGTGAAGAGGGTATAGATGCATCAGGCCTAGATTACATGGCTGATCAGATCAGGGATATGCATATACATAATGACGCGAATGCATTGATAGCACATATGGGTGATATGGATAGAGAGTTACTTTTAGAGAAGCTGGTATCCTGTTTTATGGAAAGAGAACAGCACAATGTTGGTTCACAAATAGG
>DTXE01000365.1 GCA_012962595.1 Syntrophaceae bacterium
AATATGTGCATCTTGTCCAGAAGATATTAATACTAAATCTGGATTAAATTCCATTGCAATTGGAATAAGGATTTCTTTAAGTGTTTTTGCAAAATTATCTACTAAAATTAATTTTAATTTTTTATATTCTTCATTTTCTTCATCTTTTACAGTAACATTATTATAAAAATTTTAATGTGATAGGTAAAAGTGGTGACTTTTATACTGCTGTAAGTAGTAGTGCTTTTTTTGGAGCGAGTATAGCAAATTATTTTTATACACTTATTCAAGAAAATAAAGAGAAGAGAGATGGTTGGCTTATTGAGATAGGGGCACATCAAGGATATTTGTTGTGCGATATGATTCAGTGGCTTTATACCTGTGATCCAAGTTTAGTCAAGAGCTTGAAGTTTGGTATAGTTGAAAGACAATCTAAAGTACAAAAAACACAACTTGCATATATTAAAGAACGTTTTGGTGATGATATTACAATTACACATTTTAATGATATCTCTGATGTGAATGTAGAGTACGCGTTTGTTGTGGCAAATGAGATATTTGATGCTTGGGATTTGGAATTTAAACAAGAGGAGCTATTTTCAGGTGAAAAGTCTACTTTCACTTATTTTTATATCATATCTTCTGTGTGGGTGTGTTCCCACCCTTACAGTGGCTGAACTGGAGCAAAAATATGGAGTCCATAAACCGGTGATTAGACGTTATTTTGCCTCTGACACCGTAAGGAATGGAGATATCTGGAGGGTTTACCTTTCGGCACATGATCCCGATGGTGATATGGAATTTATTGCCATCACCGTGGATCAAACAGGCATAATTTATGATCCTGAACTTATATTTATCCCCAAGGAAAACAGAGAGACCATCACCGGGTATCTTTATCTCCATATACCAGTTAGGGGTATATGGTTTGAAAAAATCACATTATCCCTATCCATCTTAGATAAGGCAGGGCATAAGAGTAATGAGGTTTTTCTCCCTCTCTATATCTGTGATGAGAGCCCCAAGCCTTTGCCTCCAGAATTTGGTGAAGAGTTCGAAAAAGCTCTGGGATGGATACCCATAAGTTTAAGATCTCCCCATTACCAATACTTGGAAGACCCTGAAATATTAGGCCATCCTGATGTAGAAATAGGGATATGGCCATAATTTCCAAAAATTGGGTATAAGATCTTGGCAGAAGTTTTGAATTAAGTATAATCGCACTGTATTAAGAGAAGATGGAGATAACCATATTGGATACTCCAGAAGTAGAAATACCACTTTTCAGGAGGACTTAAGTGGCACGGGTTGCCTTTTTATTTCCTGGGCAGGGATCTCAGTATGTGGGTATGGGCCAAGATCTTTACCAGGAATTTGATTTTGTGAAAGACATATTTAATAGGTCTTCTGAAATTACAGGTATAGATATGACCAAGCTCTGTTTTGAGGGCCCTATGGAGAAACTGACCCTTACGGTTAACTTACAACCGGCCATAACCACGGTTAACCTGTCTTGTTTTAAGTGTTTGAAGAAAGAAGGGATTTCGCCTTATGTGGTGGCTGGGCACAGCCTTGGAGAATATTCGGCCCTACATGCCAGCAACGTTATAAGCTTAGAGGATACTCTAAGACTGGTTCATCAAAGGGGAATTTTAATGCACCGGGAAGCCATGCGATACAAAGGAACCATGAGTGCATTGATAGGTTTAGAGATAGAAGCTGTTAGGGATTTACTCAAAGATATGGAAAGGGATGGGATGGTAACCATAGCTAACTATAACAGTAGAGAGCAAATTGTTATATCGGGGGAACCCCATCTTGTAGATAGGGTTTCTGAACGGGCTGTTCAAAAAGGGGCCAGGGCTATCCCCCTTAAGGTAAGCGGAGCCTGGCATAGCCCTCTTATGCAGGAGGGTATGGAGGATTTTGGGTCCTTTATGGACGGGATTGCTTTCAATAAACCCCATCCCAAGATCATAATGAATCTCACCGCCGACTATGAAGGAAATCCCTTAAATATTAAGGGATATATGGTGCGACAATTTTGTGAGCCAGTGTTGTGGCATGAGACTGTGAGAAGAATGATAAATGAAGAGGTTAAGATCTTTATCGAAGTTGGCCCTAAGAGAGTTCTGAGTGGACTACTGAGAAAAACTGTTCCAAAGGAATATGACTACAAGTGTTATAATATAGAAGATAAAAAGAGCCTGTATAACCTTCTTAATGAGATAAAGGCGTGAAACATTCATGTCCTTCGGTCACAAACAAACATGAGAACAAAATTCGTCATAATGCCTATGAGAGGTCACTTCAACGTAACTGGTGCAAACACCGTCTTTACGTGGCAGACTGGCTATCCATATGCTGT